>JAFAHB010000017.1 GCA_019237435.1 Vulcanimicrobiota bacterium | reverse complement strand
GCCAAGGACCCCTGTCTCGCCAGCGTAAGCATTCCCGAAGACGCCGGTCCCACCGTCGAAGTTGGTGCCGGCGACCGCGTTCTCGCTACCGCCGCCGCGGCCGTACACGTTCCCTGTACAAGTTAAACTGGCATACGGATCGACTATGCACGAAGCGCCGGTTGCCCGATTGTAAACGCGGAGCAGATTCGTTGCATTGGCATCGCCTTGGCCAAAGAGCGCCGCGTATTTTCCGCTGAGGTCGGCCGACTCGCCGTAAACGCCGTAACCCTGAGTTCCGAGATTGACGCCCGCGACGCCGGCGTGTGCGCTTGCCGAGGACTGGCCTTCGACGCCATTACCGCCGCTCGAGTTGCCGTAAGCGCCCCACGGCTTTCCGGTCGAATTGCCTTCCACGCAGGCGGTACCTGTGCTGCACGTGTACGTGATCCCGTTGACCGGCATGTACCGCGCGGCTCGTACGATGCCGAAGCTGGAGATCGTGATGCCGATGAAAATTATCGCGCCAGCGGCGACGGCGGTTCTCTTGAGCCGAAGCAAAGAGTGAGCCATGAAGTTGCTCCTTTCGAACGCCTCAGTAGTTCGGATGCTCAGTGCTCGGCGGTCTGGGCAGCCGCAGTCGTCGCAGCGCAGGCGCGGGCGGCAACCGGTCGGTTGTGGAGCCGAACGGGTGGGCGACGATCCGATAGTCGAAGCCGACGCTCGAATGTCCACGCTGCACTTCGCGCACGTCGAAGCCGGAGGGACTCTTCGAGCTGACGTAAAGTCCGCGCGTGTCGCCCAGCGGCGTCAGAGAAACATAGTACGGCCGGCTGCGATCGATCGTTGACGCGAAACCGGCGTCAATCGGTACGCTGGCCGCGCCGTCGACCAAACGCGCCGTTCCAACGTCTTCGATTGTTGCCGACGTCGATTCCGAGGCGTATGCGATGACATGGCCGCCGCTGCTCGTTCGCTGGCGTGTTTGCGAATTTACTCCGCCGATGATCGTTCCGGTACAATTGAGGTTACCTGCGTAGTCCACGATGCACTCGCCCGAGCCGCTGCCAATCCCCGTCGCGACAAGAGGTACTCCGGTAGTGCTGTCAGCTACGGCGTAGACGCCGTAGGAGTCCGAGCCACCGGTGCTCTCTGCGTATACAGCAGCCACAGGGCTGATGGCAGCAACCCCAAAGCTGCCGCCTTGGCCGAGGACCCCTGTCCCGCCAGGGTAAGCATTCCCGAAGACGCCGGTCCCACCGTCGAAGTTGGTGCCGGCGACCGCGTTCTCGCCGCTGCCGCCGCGGCCGTACACGTTCCCCGTACAGGTCAAACTAGCGTACGGATCGACTATGCACGAGGCGCCGGTTGCCCGATTGTAAATGCGGAGCAGATTCGTGGCATTGGCATCGCCTTGGCCAAAGAGCGCCGCGTATTTTCCGCTGAGGTCGGCCGACTCGCCGTAACCGCCGTAACCCCCGGTTCCGAGATTGACGCCCGCGACGCCGGCGTGTGCGCTTGCCGAGGACTGGCCTTCGACGCCATTACCGCCGCTCGAATTGCCGTAAACGCCCCACGGCTTTCCGGTCGAATTGCCTTCCACGCAGGCGGTACCTGTGCTGCACGTGTACGTGATCCCGTTGACCGGCATGTACCGCGCGGCGCGTACGATGCCGAAGCCGGAAATCGTGATGCCGATGAAAACTATCGCGCCAGCGGCGACGGCGGTTCTCTTGAGGCGAAGCAAAGCGTGAACCATCAAGTTGCTCCTTTCGAACGCCTCCTCATAGGAGGGCCGGCCGGCCGGCCGGCCGGTTCGAGCCATCCTTCGACGTCGCGGCCTGCGGCGCTCCACTCGGATAACAAATTCGGACGCTTGTCTCGGGATGATTCGAGAGGATTAGGGCGGCTGCGGCGTCTCGGAGAGTGAGGGTTCGGGGCTCGGTGCCGATCCAGCCGCCGGCAGCGAGCTTGCGCCGGGCGGAGGCGTTCCCGACGGGTTGACCGTCGGTAATGGGCTCTGGCGCCAGATCGGGATGTTCGGATTCAGCGTGGGCGTTGGAACCGGCGTCGGTCGCGGCTTTGGCGTCGGCGCCGGCGTGGGCAGCGGCTGCGGGGGTACGCGAGGGTCAGGAAAGCGCGGATCGCCCGCCGCCGAGAGCGCCTGGGAGCGTTTCCAGTCGGGTCCGTACGGTTGTGGCGACGCGTCGGGCGCGGGAGTGACCGCTTGCGGTATGACCGACTGCAGCGTTTGTTCGGTCGCTTGTCCGATGACGCGGCTGCCCATGCGCTCGCCGATTGCGACCGCTACGAGCAGCACCACGGCGCCGGCGGCCAGCAAGAGCGTGGGAAATCGCATCGACGGCCGCATCTATTGCCGGTCGTCCGTTATACGCGCGCCAGCGGCCGAACGACGTCGAGTTTTGCCGCACGCGCTCGCCGATCGCTCGGCTTCCCGATCAAATGCACTTCGCGCAGCTCACCCGCCGCCATGTCGACGCGCGCCGTGTGCCCTCGAAACTCCAGGAGCACGTTTCGCGCGCGGTCGAGTTGATTGCCGACAAAAATTCGCACGGCACCCTCTTCGTCTTCGAATGCAATGGCGCCGACTTCCACCGGCGACGTCGCCACCTCGTCGCTGACGTCGCGACCGGCATGAATGCACGTAAACGGCTCTTCGGCCGAGAGCTCCGGCATATCGCCGTAGATCGTGTCGTTTTGGAGATCGACGACGTAGGTGCAGCACCGTCCCCCCCAATGGACGCGCGCGGCGGCGACCCACTTCCAACCGCGCGGCCGCAATGGCGCCAAGTGCGGCCGCCCGCTCGTCCGATAACCGTTCAACCCTCCGACGGTTTCGGCGACCGCCCACAAATACTTCGCCCCGGTCCACGGCGAGAGATAGATTCCGCGGTTGCTGAGCGAGCCGCCGTCAAACCACTCGGCAAACTCTCCCGGAACGGTATTGCGCGGACTCCCTCCTTCCATCGCAGCATACGAAGCGTTGAGAAAGTGCACGGCTTCGTCCGTCATGCCGTTACGCGCGAGTGCGACGCACAACCAGATCGTCAGATCGGGCCAAATGCCGCCCAACAAACCAAATCCGTACGACGGAAAATACCATGCGTCGGCCGTCGAGATCGTCCGCAGCCCGACGGGGGTAACGAAGTCCGCTTCCAACAGCCTCGCGAGAATCGCGCGCCGCTGGTCGGAGTCGGCGATTCCAAAGAGCACCGGAAAGATCTCGTCCGCCGTGAAGTTATCCTGATAGTTTCCGTCTTGATCGTAGTTGAGCACGAAGGCGCCGGTGTCGTCGTTGAACAGAAAATCCATCATTGCCTTGCGCATTTGCCGCGCCTCGGCGCTATAGCGATCCCAATGATCGTTGTCGCCGACTACGGCGCACAGCATCGCCGCGGCCTCGAGCGCGAAGACCGCTTCGGCGTTGATCTCCGTAACCGCGCCGTCGAGCGTGTAGTACGGAATGATGTTGCGCCAGGAAGAGATGCCGTACATGTCGACGCCTTTAGCCCGACAGTTGACGAGGCCGTGGTCGTCGCGCTGGGTGAGCATGTAGTCGGTGAGCTTGATCACCAATCCAATTCGCTCGCGCACCCATCCGTCGTCAAGCGTCGCGTTATAATGATGGAGCATCGCGACGAGATGCAGCGGCGTATCGTCGTTGATGTTAAGTTCGTAGTCGGTCTTGTAGCCGCTGACCCCTCGAACGTATTCGATCATAAGGCCGCTCTCCTGTACGGCCGTGTTGAAAACCTCGAGAGCGTTGCGGCTGAATTCGGGCCAAAAATAATCGAATCCGTGAACCATCCACGACGTGTCGCGCGAAACCAGAATATCCGACGGCGGCGAGTTGGTTGCCCCCCAGCCATGCGGATATTCTTTGACGATCCGCAGCATGTTGGCTTTGGCCCAGGCTACGCCGCGGCTAATCTCGGGCGACGGAACGAGAAATCGAGAATCCGCAAGACGACCGGTGAAATAGCCTTGGGTATCGTGCATCGCGCGCCGATCACGCAGGAGCGTCTCTAGAACGGGACGGCTGCGTTCGGTGCCTTCTTTATGGTAGACGACCGCCAAACGTAGCGATTCACGCGCGCCCGGAGCGACGCCGATCCGGTATTCGAAGGCACCGAATATCCGCCGGCTCACGAGCTCCGCTTGCTGCGGCGTAACGTCGCCGAGCGTCTGCGTGGAGGGCTCTTGGGCGAGAGTCCCGCGCCGCATTGATTTGAGCAGCACCTGTTCGCGCAGCGAAAGCTCCACCGCGACCGGCACGCGCGAGCCGCCCCACCAGCGCTCCCCGCCGGTTTCCAAATTGCGCGAACAGATGAAGCGAGCGTCGTTCCACGCGCGCACTTCGTGCTCGGGCTCGCCGTAAAAGCGCTGGCCTACGAGCATCGCCCAGGGAAAGACGGTCACTTCCAACTCGGCGGCGCCTGGATTATAGAGCGTTACGTCGACGATGAACGAGACGGCCCGTTCGAACTGCGATCCGTGCGGAACGAAGAAAGCTTCGGTGACGTGAACTCGGTGATCGAGCGTGAACTCGGAGATCTGCGCGTAGGGCAGGAAGGTCAGGTCGCGGTCGATCTGATGGGGGAAAAACGTTTGGTCCGAGAGACGATAGGCAATGTGATGGGTGCCAAAGATTATTTGGTCGGTATCGGCGTCCCAAAGGCCGCGCACGCCGCCTTTGGCGGTCGATTGCGCGTACGTTTTGTAGTTCCCGAGCAGAAGACCATACGGCGTCTGAGATTCATTCAGCACGTAGGCGCAAAATTCGTTGCGTTGCGCGTCGTAACTCAAACCCATTTCATAGGATCCTTAGGAACTGTACTGCGGCGCCGAGTGCAAAGGCGCCTCCTGCGCCCGCGGCAAACGGAGGCCCCGGAATGGTAACCGTGCGGGCACCTGCAAAGAGCAACTTAACGCGCGAAGTGCTCGCCCGGCGCGGCGACGGTTACCACGGCATCCGGAGCGTGATGGTTCCGCTGGCACTGGCGGACGAGTTGACGATCGAGCCAAGCACTCGCTTCAGCTTCGCCTGCGACCGCCGCGAGCTCGACGACGAGCGAAATCTCGCGTATGCAGCGACGCAGCTTCTTGGGACCATTCCACCGGTTCGATTGCAACTTCGCAAACGGATTCCCATGCAAGCCGGTTTGGGGGGCGGATCGAGCGACGCCGCAGCGGTGTTGCGTTCCGCCATGGCAGGCGACTTCGGACCGATGCATCACGATTGGTTGCGGCTCGCGCGAACGCTGGGATCCGATGTCCCGTTCTTTTTGGCGGGCACTGCGGCGCTCGTCGAGGGTACGGGCGAACGAGTTACACCCGCAGGTACAATTCCGCGCTGGCACGCGTTGATCGTTAAACCGCCCGTAGCCGTCCCCACGGCCGCTGCATATGCGCAGCTGGATAGCGTCGACCGCCCGCAGCGGCCGCGTAATGGATCGGCATCGATCGCCGCGCTCGAGGCCCTGCAGCGCGGCGACTTTTGGGGAGTGCAGTCGCTGCTGCAAAACGACTTTCACGATCTCCTGGTCGCCCGAACGCCTGAAATCGCCAAGGCCGTCGCAGCGCTTCACGACGCCGGAGCGGCGAACGCGCTCTTGGCCGGCTCGGGCTCGTGCGTCTTCACGCTCGCGGTCGAACAAGCAACAATCGAGAGGCTGGCGGCTCGGCTCGATTTACCGGCGAACTACGAGCGGTTCGTCACCGCGTTTGCCCCAACGCCGCAATGGAGGTAATCGACGCCGTCGTGCTTGCCGGCGGCCCGCTCGACGACGTCGCGCGGTTGCAGCCCGGCGCCCCCAACAAAGCCTTCGTCGAGATCGGCGGCGTTACACTCGTGGGGCGCGTGCTTGCGGCTTTGCGCGGGGCGGGAAGTGTGAGGCGACTCATCGTCGTGACTCCGCCGATCGCAAGAAACCACCGTGACTTGGCGCTCGCCGACGAGCTACGCCCCGACGGCGAGCACATTACCGAAAGTTTACGCAACGGTCTCGACGGACTCGACCGGAGCTCCGACGTCCTTATCGTCGCATCCGATTTACCGGTGCTTACCGCCCCGGCCGTGGACGACTTCGTGCGTGGCGTCGGCGCGCTCGACGCCGACGTCGTTTATGGATGCGTCGAAAGGAGCGTTCATCTGCGGCGTTTCCCCGAGGTGCCGCACACCTGGGCGCGCATGCGGGACGGAACGTTTTGCGGCGGCGGGCTCGGCTCGATAAGGCCTCGCGCGCTGCCGATGCTCGAGCGCTTCATCGAGCGTTTAGGCGCGGCGCGAAAGCATCCATTGCGGCTCGCGTCGCTTTTCGGATGGGATATGCTGGTCCGCTTCGCGCTTGGCCGGCTCACGATCGCTGCGGCCGAAGCGCGGGCAGCGCGACTTCTCGGCGCTAGAGTCCGCGCCTTTGCCTCGGTCTTTCCCGAGACCGCGGTCAACGTCGATCGTCCCAGCGACGTTCCGCTCGCGCGCAAGCTCGTCGGGAGCGATTCGGGAATCTAGGGCGAACGCCAGCGCTTGAACAGCTCGTTGGCGATTCCGAACTGATCGAGTGCCTTGCCGACGGTATGCGCGATGATATCGTCAACGCTGGCAGGATTTGCGTACATCGCAGGAACCGGCGGCAGAATCACGGCGCCTATCTCCGCCAGCAAGGCCAGTGTTCGCAGGTGGCCGAGGTGAAGGGGCGTTTCACGAATCACGAGCACGAGGCGGCGCTTCTCTTTCAGGCAGACGTCTGCGGCACGGACCAGCAGATTGGAGTTGATCGAATAGGCGATCGCGCTCGCACTCTTCATCGAGCAGGGAACGACGAGCATTCCGTCGGTTATGAAGGAACCGCTGGAAATCGCGGCCGCAAGGTCGTCGTCCGGGTGCGCGACGTCCGCCAGGCTTTCGAAATCTTCGGCGGTCATGTCCGTTTCGAGCTCGATCGTGCGGCGCGCAGCAGAAGTGAGAACAAGGTGAGTTTCAACGCCGCCGATCGCACGCAATGCTTGCAATGCCATGTAGCCGTAGAGACTACCGCTTGCACCCGTGATGCCGATGATGATGCGCCGCATGGAGGGCGTTACGTTATACGCAACCTGCAGGGGCGCCTGGTGAAAGCTGTAACTTCAGATCGAGTGCGCGCCCGATCCGCCGTCGTTGGTTCGTTCGTTGAGGATGCCCTTAGCTGGTATCGCACCGGCGCTCAAGCGACGCTGCTGCGCCTTTTGCGCTCGCCGTGCTCGGGCGTTCCGCACGATGTCGCGGCCGCGTACGCGACGCTTGCGCGGCGAACGTCCGACCTGCTCGAACAAATCGATCGCGGGCAGTTGGCCCTCCCGAGCGAGGATCGCGATCGCGTTCTGGCATTTGCGCAGCGAATGCGCCGCATACGGTCGCTGCCGGCCGACTTGCAGGAGCGAGCCCTCCGCGATGCCGTCGTGCAGACGTTCTCGCTGCCATCCACGGCGGAGGAACTGCCGGAAGCCCACGCCGTTGACCGCGAACGCGCCGAATTCGAGCTGGCGGACCCATTAACGCCCGAACCGGCAAGCGGCGTCGCAGCCTGGCAAAAGCATTTCAGCGCGTCAGCGCTCAACACGTATGCGGAGTGCGCGCGCAAGTGGTTCTTTAAGTACGCTTGCGCCGCCGTCGAAGATCCGGGTTCAGCGGCCTCGGCATACGGAAGCGCGTTCCACCTTGCGCTCGAGGATTTTCACGGCGAGTTCCCACGACCGGCCGGCGCGCAAGAGCCGCTGATGCGCCGGCGCATTCGTGAGTACGTCACTTGGGCGTTCGAACGTAATCGCGACGGATTCGAAACGCCGGTCGAATTCGAGCTACAGGTTCGGCGCGCTCAGCGCACCGCCGCGCGCTATATCGATTGGCTGCTCGCACAGGAGCGCGAGGCGCCGTTCGAGGTTCTGGGGCGCGAGGTGGCCGCGGAGCTGGTTCTGGATGGGCACCCGTTCGTCGGCTATATCGACCGGCTCGATCGCGACGAACGCTCGGGCGGCATCGGCGTCGTGGATTACAAGACCGGCAGCATCGCGATGACCCCGGCCGAATATTGCAACCAAGTCCGTCGATTTCGCGATTTTCAGCTGCCGTTCTACTACTGGGCTCGCACCGCAGCCGGCGATCGCGTTACCCGCCTTCTGCTCATTCCGCTCAAGGACGCGCTCCTCGACGTACGTCCGATCGTTCTGCGCGTCGGCGCGAATATTGCCGTCGCCGAACTGGAACGATCGCGCAGCCGGATGATCGAACTTAGCGACGAGCTGGCATCAGGAAAAATCGAAACCTTCAAGTCGACCAAGGATCCGTCGGCATGCGTATTTTGCGCTTATGCTGCCGCGTGCACTACGAAACCCCCCGCGGAAGGTCAGCGTTTCGCGAGTTGATTGTTGCTGAGCTGACCGAGGAGCAGCGGGCCGCCGTAGAGGCGCCGTACGACGAGTCGCTCGCGATTCTCGGTTCAATAGGCTCGGGGAAGAGCACCGCGTTGGCGCAGCGCCTCGCTCGCATTCGAGCGCGTCACCCCGAGGCCGACCCGCTTCGCTTCGATTCGGACCACGGCGTCGATGAGTTTGCCGTTACGACTCTGCGGTCGCGTGGAATGGCGGTTACCGTCGTCGATGACGTCGAGGCCGAACTGCTCTTTGAACGGGCCTGTTCGTCGCTTTTTGCGCTCGAGTGGGACGAGTTTGCGGCCGCGCAACTCGATCCGGAAGTCCCGGGATTGCGTTCTCCGCGGCGCTTTCTTGCGTCGGCGTTCCGCCTAATACGTCGTCTGCGCGATGCCGACGTGGGTCCGGACGTCTTTCTCGGCCGCGGCTTGGCCGGCGCGACCGAGTTTTACGCGAAGCCGCCGAACTTCGCCGACCCCGCGCTGCTGCTGGCGACGAAGAACTCCTATCACGATTCGCTCGCGGCGTCGCCGCAAGAGCTGATGCGGCAGCACCGGCGAGAGATCGATCTCGCCAAAATTCTCGCCAAGCTTTACGCGCGGTACGTGGAGCTGACGCGTTCCTGCGGGCGAATGGCCAAACGCGATGCGGTCGTTGCGGCGGCCGACCTGCTTTGCAACGACGCCGGCCTCGCGGCATCGCTGCGAACGCGCCACAAGTTTGCCGTAATCGACGACGCCCAAGAACTGAGCAACGCGGAGCTGCGCCTCTTGCGCGCCATCTTTGGCGATCGCCTAGACGGCGTGACGGTCTGTGGCGATCCCAGCTCGGCAATCGCCGAAGTGCGCATGAGCAATCCGAGCGGGGCGTTCGCGCTTGCAAGTGCGAAGGTCGAGCTTCATGGCAACCGTCGTACCGCGCGCCGTTCGCTCGAGCGGCCCTCAACCCTAGGCGATGAGGCCGCGCTCATCGCGCAACGAGTCGGCGAGTGGATCGCGCAAGGGTCTTCGCCCGAACGGATCGCCGTCGTCTTTCGATCGGTCCGTAGCGTCGAAGCGTACGAAGTCGCACTGCTCGATCACGACATTCCCGCCTTGGTAAGCGGCGACGTCAACGTCTTCACCGATCGAAGGGCTCTCGACGCGCTCGCGCTTCTCTGGAACGTTGCGGATCCATTTCGCCATGAATGGCTGCTCCGAACCTTGGCCGGCTCGCGCTTTGGGCTATCCGACGCGTCGCTTGCGATGCTTTGCAGTGAACCTCCGGATCCTCAGCGCTCTTTATTTGCCTTCGATGAGGAGCCCGCGCCGACCGCCCGGGTGAGCCGCTGGAACCCCAAGCGCGATCTGCGTCTGGGTTGGAACGTCATTCGTGGCGAACGGGACGATGCGCTGAGCGAAGGTGCCGCCACGCGCGTGCGGCATTTCCGAGAACTGCGCAACAAGTGGCTGAGCGTAATGAGTGAGATGCCCTTCGAGCGTTTCGCGCGCACCGTCTGGCACGACGCGCTCGCGCGCGACGGCGCACCCGGCTCTGCGCGCGCCCGCGCGCAGCAGCTAGCGTTGACGCGGCTGCTGCAGCGGCTGAGCGCTTTCGTATCCCACAATCCTAATGCCGCGCTCGGCGACGTCTTGGAATACGCACAGCAGCGTATGGACAGCGATTTGGAGACCTGCGAATGGACCGACCAGCCGGGGTTCGTGCAGCTTTTGACCGTCGAAGCCGCGCGAGGGCGTGAGTTCGACCGTGTCGTCGTCGCCAACGTGCGTCCGGGCGCCTTTCCGCGCTGGTACTCTCCGGAGCCCTTCCTCTTCAGCATGCGCTACGGCGTCATTCCGAAGGACAACGCCGGCGGTGCTCGGGCGTCACGGACCGCAAAGTTCAGCTACTACATGTTTCGGTCGAAGGCGCGGGAGCACTATTACGAGCGCGAGCGCCGCGCGCTTGCCTACGCGATGGGACGCGCACGCGAAAGCGTGCTCGTCACGGCATCGGGAACGCCGATCCGCACGAACTCGGCCCCCGAGCTCCTCGAAGAGCTGCGCTAGCGTGCGGCTGGCGGAAATCAAGCCTGAAACTTATGCGCGCGCGGTTCTCCCGCTGACCGCGCCGCTTTGGGCCGGCCGCCGAAGCTTTGAAGAGTATGCGGCGCAGACGCTCGAGATGGCGCGCAGTCCGTACGGACGCCGTCATTATCGCACCATGGGGCTCTACGACAATGGAACGATCGTCGCATCGTACAAGCGCTACGAGCGGATGCTGCACCACCGCGAACGCCGAATTCGCGGCATCGGCTTCGGCGCCGTCTTCACGCCGATCGAGTATCGCGGCCGCGGCTATGCCAGCATCATGTTGGCCGCGGCCCTCGATCAAGCACGGAAAAACGGCTCCGAAATCGCCTTCCTCTTCTCCGACATACGGCCGCAGTTTTATTCGGCCCTGGGTTTCACGGCGCTCCCTTCGCGCCAATTTTCACTGCGCGCCGATACGCTGCCGTCCATGCGACTCGACCTCGCATATGTGACGGACGATGCGTGGATGGCCGTGCGGCGCGTCTTCGAGCGCTGGGAGAACCGGCGGGATGCGGGCTTCTTACGCGATGCCGCGGTCTGGAACTGGATCGCAATGCGCGCGCGGCACGGATCGGAATATCGTAGCGGGCGCGCAACGAATCTCTTGCTGCGCAGGCGCGGGCGCATAGCGGCGTACGTGCTCGGGGTACGCGCGCCGGAGGCCGACGCTTATGGCATCGACGAGTTCGCTTTCGCCGACGAAACGGCCGGAGCGATGATTCCGGCGCTTCTGCGCGCCGCGGCAGGCGATCTTCGGCGCGTGTGGGGATGGCGTCCGCCCGACGGCGCCGGACGGCTGCTCCCCAAGCCCTCCGTGCGCGCCCGTAAGAGCGCCGTCCTGATGATGGCGCCCTTGGCTGCCGCCGGAACGGCGCTCCTGCAGCACGTTGCCGAGAGCGGACGCGATTTCTGCTGGGCGACCGATCACATTTAGCGCTAGCGCGAAGCGCGGCTCAAGGCCACGCCGAACGGCTCGCCAAGCCCGACGATCTTTTTCGTCGGCGCTCCGCCGCCGGGATATTTCCAAAACATCACGCTCGAGCCATGAAAGTTCGCACCGACGACCGTATCGCCGTCGATCACATATTGCGTCACGAAACGCCCGCGTCGTAAATGCGTGGATCCAACCTCGATGCCGGTGCTGCCGGTGATGTCGAAGCGATAGATCGTCGACGACTTGGAATCGCCGACGGCCACGTGCTTTCCATCCCACGCGACTCCGCCGGGAACCGCAAAACTTTGCTCGAGCGTGACGGTTTGCAAGGATCCGGCGTCTTTCGGAAGCTCGACGAATACGAACGGCAGGCTTGGAACTTGATCCGCGGCATCCATAAACAAGTTGCCCGAGGCGTCGAACGCGCCGAAGTAGTAAAAGTATACAAACGGTTCGCTGTAATCTTTGCGCCGGTTGCGCTCGCGCGCATAGATCGAGACCCCGCCGCCGCGACTGCCGTTCACCGATTGCAAATCCACGACGGCGAGCGTTGCCTTCGGCGAGTCGACGGCGCACGTGTACGGATACTCGTTCGGATCGAATAGGGTACGAAGCAGCGTGGTGCTGCCGTGCGGATACTCGAGCACGCTCGAATTGGAATTATCGGGGATGAAAACGTTGCCCGACGC
>JAFAHB010000311.1 GCA_019237435.1 Vulcanimicrobiota bacterium | reverse complement strand
GCGCGCGCCGGCGCCTGCCGCAGCGAAACGCGCCATGAGTGCGACACCGTCGAAGCCGCGAACGCGGCGGCGCCGAGCGGTGGTTGGAATGGGCACGAGCAGCGACCCGCGTTCGACCAGATGCGCCACGCGTTGCCCTAGCGCTTCGGCAACGTCTCGCCGCCCATCTTTGAGCGCGAGGACCGCCGAACGTAACGAGCCTTCGTAGGCGCCAAACGACGTCACGCGTAACGCCGGCAAATATACGCGGATACTTTGGTCGGGTGGCGCGCACGCATCGCAGAGGCCGCTGCCGATGACGTTGCAACCGGCGCATTGCGCAGGAAAGAGTGCGTCGATCAGCGAGCGCAACCGCATGACGCTCGATCACGACGACGAGCCGAATCAGCTAGAGGCTAATTTCGAAAGCTCAGTGTCGAGCACGTCGTTTGGAATACGCCCGCGATAAATATATTGCACGATTCCGTGGCGGTCGATAAAGATGTTCCAGGGCAATCCGCCGACGGCAAAGGTGGCCGCGAATTGCCCCCGGTCCACGGCGACGCCGGTCGCAATCCCCACCGACGCAGCGAAGTTTTTTACCGCCGTTGGAGTCTCTTGCTCGTCCACGAACACAAAGACAATTCGGTCGCGATACTGCTTGGCTTGATCGAGGACCGCCGGGAGCTCGCGTCGGCACGGCGGACACCAGGTTGCGAAGACGTTGATGTAGGCCGGGCGGCCGTTAAAATCGCTTGAGATCTGCCGTCCGTCGAGGGTGTCGATGATAAAAGACGGCGCCGTTTGTCCGATTGCGACCGCATCGCCTCGCACAGCGACCGGGCGCACACCGGCTAGCGCGATTGCGCCGAATGCGCCAAGAACGAGCAGCGCGCGAGACACATACGCGGTTATACCCGCGCAACGAGCGTTTCGTTCAAAACGCTATCGTTTTCGACCACGTATTCGCTGCCCACGACCGTGTCGCGCAGGACCGCCCGCGCCCCAATCCTCGCCCCGCGCCAGCAGATCGCGCGCTCGAGCCGCGCGCCGGCCTCGACCTGGACGTCGTCGTCGAGCACCGCAGGCCCGACGATAGAGACGCCGTCGGCGATCCGCACTCCGGCACCGATTCGGGTCTCGCCCTGGATTCGGGCGCCGGAGGCGATTTGGGCGCTGGAATCTATACCGCACCCCAGCGTCTGCGGAATCTTCACGATCCCGCGCACCACATCGTAGCTCGCCCGGCGATACTCAGCCGGCGTTCCGATATCGGCCCAATACGCGCCGCGCGCGTCGAATCCATAAAAACGTTCGCCGGCGGTTTGAAGCGCCGGAAAGACTTGCTTGCCGAAATCGTAGAACTCGCCGGCCGGAATATGCTCGAAGATGGCCGGCGAAAAAGCGTAGACGCCGGTGTTTGCCAACTTGCTGCGTTCCGTTCCTTTTTCAGGCTTCTCTTGAAATCCGACGATCTTGCCGCGCTCGTCGACGACCACGACGCCGTACTGGTCGACTTCAGCGCACTCGACCAATCCGATGGTCGCAAGCGCCTTGCGTTCGTGATGAAACTCCAGCAGCCGGTCCAATCGCAGATCCGTGACCTCGTCGCAGCCGATCACCACGAACGTGTCACCGTCAAAGAATCGTTCGACCTTCTTCACTCCACCGGCGCTGCCTAACAGCTCGGGCTCGTACGAGTAGCGAAGCCTCACGCCGAAAGCCGAGCCGTCGCCGAGAGCCGCGACGATCGCATCGGCGAGATAATGGACGTTGATGGCGATTTCGTCAAAGCCGTATGCGTTCAGATAGCGCAAGAGATGTGCGGCGTTCGGAACGCCGGCGACCGGAACCAGGGGTTTGGGAACGTGTCTCGTGAGCGGGTAGAGTCTCGTCGAGAGACCACCCGCAAGAATCATCGCCTTCACGAACCGACGGCGTCGTTACGCGGAGACCGCAGTCGCAGCTCGTCGAGCAAAATCAGCCAAACGAAGCGAGGCAGCGCGAGCTGACGGCGCCAACGCCGCGGCTCCTTTACGAGGCGGTAGAGCCATTCCAAACCAAGCCGGCGCGCAAGCGGCGGTGCCCGATCGATTCGCCCCGCGATGACGTCGAACGATCCGCCGACACCGAGCCCGACGCCGCAGCCGGTTGCGGCCAAATGCGCAGCAAGCCAATACTCTTGGCGCGGTGATCCCATGCCGGCAAAGAGCAGTCGCGCTCCACTCGCCGCAACCGCGGCCGCGACCGCCGGCGATTCGGCTTCGGAGAAGTATCCGCTGCGCGTACCCACCACACGCAGTCCCGGAAAGCGCGATTGCAATGCCGCGGCGGCCGCGTCGGCGACGCCCTCGGCGCCCCCGAGGAAGTAGACGGGTAGGCCTTGCGCTGCCGCGCCTGCGGCAAGCCGTTCGACGAGCTCGACCCCCGTCACGCGTTCGCGCAACGCTGCACCGCGTCGGCGTGCGACCGCGAGCAAACCGACGGTATCGCAAAGCGAAAGTGTGGAATCGTTGACGATCGCGCGAAAACCAGGGTCGTTTTGAGCGTGCACCACCATCTCGGTTCCCAGCGTCACGACCTGCGCGCCGCGTCCGTCGCGCGCGAGAGCGAGTATTGTGCTCGTAGCCTCGCGACCGTCCAGCATATCGAGGCGGCATCCCAAGATTTTCAGCGAGCTCACCGAGATTCCACGAGCTGCGAAAGATAAGGCGCGAGCAGCGGACGCAAACGATCCGCGATCGGGGCCGGCATCGCGTCCAACGGCAAGCGGCATTCGCCGGCGCGAAATCCGAGCTGGCGCATCGCCCACTTGATCGCAATCGGGCTGGTCGTCGCGAAGAGTGCGTCGATCAGCGGCAAGAGCGACGCGTGAATGCGTGCGGCGTCATCGACGCGCCCCGCGGCGAAGGCGTCCATCATTCGGCGATATTCCGGCGAGCACAGGTGCGAAGCAACGCCGACGACGCCGTCGGCGCCGAGCGCAAGGCACGGCAGGAAGAGGTGGTCGTCGCCGGCCCAAACTGCGAATCCATCCGCACGTTCGCGCAAAATCATCCCGATCTGCTTGAGATCCCCGCTGGATTCTTTCACGCCGGCGACGTTCGAGTACCGGGCAGCGAGCTCAACGAGCGTTTCCGGCAGCATGTTCGCGGCCGTACGCCCGGGAATGTTATAGACGACGACAGGCAGCTCCGTCGCCTGCGCGATCGCGCCGAAGTGGGCCAACATTCCATTTTGCGTGGGCTTGTTGTAGTAGGGTACGACGG
>JAFAHB010000241.1 GCA_019237435.1 Vulcanimicrobiota bacterium | reverse complement strand
GGTGCGGCTCGGCGCGGCACACGCCATCAACTATCGTGCGGAAGACTTCGTCGAGGCCGTCAAGCGCATCACCGAGGGGCGCAGCGTCGACGTCATACTCGACATCGTCGGCGGCGATTATATCGCGCGTGACGTGGAATGCCTCGCACCCGATGGTCGGATCGCTTGCGTCTCTACGCAGCGTGGAAACCAGGTCGATCTCGACTTGCGCCGGCTCTTCGCCAAACGCGGAACGATCATGGCCTCGACGTTGCGCTCCCGCAGCACTCAAGAGAAAGCCGCAATCGCCCGCGACCTCGAGCAACACATTTGGCCGCTGCTACCGGCCCGTGATCGCATCGTACCTGTTATAGATTCGGTCTATCCATTCGAACGCGCCGCCGACGCACACGTTCGCATGGAATCCAGCGCGCACATTGGTAAAATTGTATTGGTGCCGTAGCGTGGGGGCGCGCAGCCGAGTTTTCGAGGACGAAGGTCTCGAAAGCGAGGCGAAGCGCCAAAGCGCTGGGCGAAGTCCAGAGCTTTTTTAATGATAGATGAACTGGCTCATCGACGTCGGGCCGGTCGCCATGAAGAAGATCATCGGAATCGAAAGCATCGTGTTGGTTCGCGACGCCAAGAACGCGATGCGGCGAGCCTTGGCCTTTTGCTCGTCGGTCGCCGGCACGAAGCCAAGGATCTTCTTTTGATTCGGCCAGATCAAAGCCCAAACGTTCAAGAGCATGATCGTTCCCAGCCATGCCCCGAAGCCGATCGGCGCCATCGTCCCTTGCAAACCAAACGCAGCGGCGAAACCATTCATGCCGTTCGGTGCGGGGTACCCGCCGAGCAGCGCGGCGCCGAAGATCCAAGTCACGACGGCACCCCAACGGAAGAAGAAAAGTGCGCGCGGTACGACGTACTTCGAAATCGGAGCGGCCTCGCCGGCCGCGGTGGCCTCCTTGACGGCGGCGACGTTAACGAAATTGAAGAAGTACAGCAAGCCGATCCACATAATGCCAGCCATGATGTGGAACCAGCGCAGGACCCAGTCGGTCGCCGGCGTCATGCGCCCGCTCCTATCGCATGCGACACAATAGCTCGCGCAATGTACCATAAGATCGCGGTCAAGACGAAGCCGCTGATGACGGTGCCCCAAAGCGAGTCCAACGGATTTTTCACGTATTAGCCTCCTCGGAGTCGTGCGTGGTGTTATTGGGGTGGTGGTTGCTCGCTCTGCTAGCGGGTCCTTCCCAGAGCGGTTTGGCGGCGAAGTGCGCAGGGTAACGGCTATGCGCTATGACAGTTTCATCACCCATGGCGACCTACACGCCTAGAAAATGGGCTCTACACGGCTTGCAGGGCATCTCGGACGGCACGCTCGAGATGCATTTCGGTCTGTACGAAGGTTACGTCAAGAACGCGAATCTGCTCAACGAGCGTCTGAGCGAGATTCGAGCCGCAGGCAAAGCCGCCGGAAGCGACCCGGGCTACGCCGAGCTCGTCCGCCGTCTCGGCTTTGAGTACAACGGGATGCGCCTGCACGAATATTATTTCGACAACCTAAGCGGGGGTCAGAGCGACATCGGCACCGGCCGTCTCTACAATGCGTTGGGCGAGTTTTATGGCGGCTTCGAGGAATGGAAGAAGGACTTTATCGCCGTTGGGGGCATGCGCGGCGTCGGCTGGGTCATCGCGTATTGCGATACGACGAACGGGTCCATCACCAATCACTGGATCAACGACCATGAGAACGGCAATCTCGCCGGCTTCATCCCGATCGTCGTAATGGACCTTTGGGAACACGCGTACATCAAGGATTACAAGCCGGCTGAGAAGAGCAAGTACATCGAGGCGTTCTTCGCAAACCTCGAGTGGAGAGTCTGCGAATCGCGTTTGCCGTAAGACTCGCCTAGCCGACGCGGTCGGCGTCGGCCGGCCGGGCGTTGATCGTCCTTGCATCGGTGTACCACACGAGACCAGGCGGTGCGCCGCGCTGCTTGCGAACGTGCTTGCACAACGTAT
This sequence comes from Vulcanimicrobiota bacterium, assembly GCA_019237435.1. Classification (GTDB taxonomy): domain Bacteria; phylum Vulcanimicrobiota; class Vulcanimicrobiia; order Vulcanimicrobiales; family Vulcanimicrobiaceae; genus Cybelea. The sequence goes on along the minus strand of JAFAHB010000241.1, from coordinate 2,125 downwards.
AGTCGACCGGCACGGACGTCGCAGACCGCGCGCGCGAGTGCAACGCCGCGAGCGATGCGGCGATTTGCAGGTCCTCCGTGGGGACCCGCTCGCGGTCGTCGCGAGCCAGAATGACGTGCGCGCCCGGAGTACGTTGTGCGTGGAACCAGAGATCGTTCGGTCGCGCGACGCGGAACGTCAGCTCGGCGTTCTCTACGGGCGACCGTCCAACGATGATCCGAGATCCGCTTGCGGTCCGGTACTCCAGGAGAGCGCGCCTGCGCTTGGGCGGGCGCACCGTTGAGGGACGCGAGCGTTTGCCCTCCAGCTGCGCAACCGCCGTATCGACGGCTTCGAAATCTTCGTCGGCGGCGCGCTCGGCCTCCCATCGCAGCGTCTCCAACACTTCCACCGAATTTCTCACAGCGCGCTCTCGCGCCTCGACGTGCGGCAAGCTCTTCGCAAGCTTCTTGTACTCGCTGAAGAGCTGAGCCGCGCGCTCTTTCGCTGCCTCTCGTTCTTGCGGATCGAGCTCGTGGAGGTTCGCAAAGATGGCCTCGCCCTCCGTCCGCAGTTGGCCGCGCGCGCCGGCCCGCGCGCGCTTCTCCGCAAGCGATTGAAGCTCGTTCTGCAGTTTGCGCGCACGGCTGTCGAGTCGCTTGAGCAACGCCCCCCGACGGGCGGCGAGGCGCGCGTTTCCCGCTTTGACCGTCTGTGCGACGTGCAACGCTCCAAACGTTTCCAGGACGGAACCCGCAGGCTGCGCGTCGAGCGTTCGCGGCTGGCTCGGCAACGGCGGTAGCTGATACGCCAATCCGATCTGCACGGCTCGACGCTGGTTCTGCGCGAGCGCGAACTCACGAAAGGCTGTGACCACCCTTCCTTCCTTGACGAGCACGGCGTTCCCGAAGCGGGGCACCAGTTCCAGGTAGAGCTCTAGCCGATCGCCGACGCCAAAGCGGGAGCGCGAAACGAAACTGAACCGTAACAAACGATCCCCGCGTCGTCCCGATACGTCATCGAGCGCCATCCCGCGAAGCGCGCGCGAAAGCGCGCGCACGAAACTCGGCTCGCTCGCGACCCCCAGCTCGCCCTCTTCGAGCGTGACCAGCGGCGGCGACGAGAACAAATCGAAGGCTAACAGCAGACGCGCCCCCCGCGACCGAATGACCAACGCGATCCGTCCGTCGGAGAGCAGACCGGCGTCATCCACTCGGGCGCCCCGCAAGCGCTCGCGGAGCTCGCCGGCGAGCCGCGTGATGAGGACCCAGTCGGTGAGCATCAAAGAGTCTTATCGTGAGAACTTCAATAGCCTTGACGATCGCAATGTTACCTCTGCTCGCCGCGTGCGGTCACGGCGGTGAAGCGGTGGGACCGGAAGGCTGGCAACCGATTCCCGGCGCAAGCTCGGCGTGGGCCACGGGAGCGGGTTCGACCGCGCAAGAGTACCGATACGTTAACCGGCCGTTCGGGGGAACGCTTCAAGATTTGGCGTCCTCGGTAACGATCGACGTGCTGCTCCATCACCGCGGCGCAAAGCTCCAAGGCAGCGTTCCGATTGCGGCCTGTCCCGGAGCAGCCGGCGTCGCCACGTTTCTCCTGCCGTCGAGTCAGACGTTGGAAGAAGGTTTCACGGTTGCCGACAAACGATCGGTGCGGACCAGTTACCTTCGCCGGACCGGCGCTGCCGCCGATCCGAGCGTCACGGCCGCGATGCAAAAGGCACTCTGCATCACTCCGGGCTAGCGTAATGATCGCCGGCACCGCGACGTCGCCGTGAAAACGCGATACGACCTCTTGCCGGTTTCGACCAATCTGGCGCATCACGCCGTCGTCGACCCGCGCTTCGCGTACGTGCTCAACGACGAAGAAATGGCGCAAGGGAGCACGATCGGCGCGCCGCGTTGCTGTACCGTGATCAAGCCGGCCGGGTCGATCTCGAAAATATTTTCGCCTGATGCCGGTTTCGACTTCATCGGGGCAGTTGATGTGCATCATTGGGATCGTCGCAGTAAGATTCTCCTCAATAAACTGCACGGCGAGTTTCACATTCACCCCGAGCGTCAAGATCACGTCTTCACCCTTGACAACGGCGTCCGCGTGCACGAACAGATATTCCCATTCAACGACGCATGGGAGGAGGAAG
>JAFAHB010000236.1 GCA_019237435.1 Vulcanimicrobiota bacterium | reverse complement strand
CGCCGGCGGAGCCGACGCCGCGCCCGAAGTCTGTGCCCCGGCGGGATTGGACGGCGCAAAAAAAACGACGACGAGCGTCGCCGCAAAAAGAACGGCCGAACGCAGCATGATTCGACGATTATATACCGTCGGGCGAGCCGGCGCTAGGCGTTAAGTGGGCTGCGCTACTTTTCGGTGGCTTGTTTCGCTAGACTGAGGAGCGCGCCGAACGCTTTTTGGTCGGAAACCGCAAGCTCGGCGAGCGCCTTGCGATTGAGTGCTACGCCGGACTTCTTCAGCCCGTACATCAGGAGAGAATACGAGAGTCCCTCGCGACGGGCTGCGGCGTTGATTCGGCTGATCCACAGCGAGCGAAAGTCCCGCTTGCGCACGCGCCGGTCTCGGAAGGCATAGGCCATCGATTTGAGCAGCGCTTCATTGGCAACTCGGTAGTTGCGCCGGCGTGCCGCGCGAAAGCCCTTGACCAGCTTCATGACCTTGCGCCGTGCTTTTATCGCGCCGACCCCGCGTTTGATGCGTGCCATGTCTGTAAATTCTCCTCAAACCAGATACGGAATGGTAGGCGCGAGGCGCTTCAAGTCACCCTTGAACGTCGGCTGATCTTTGCGGAACTTGCGTTTGCGCTTGCGCGACTTCTTGCTGAGGATATGTCCGCAACCGTCGAACATATGGCGGTGCAGAACCTTGCCGTTTGCCGAGACTTTGACACGCTTGGCGGTTCCTCGATGCGTTCGTATCTTAGGCACTCGTTCGCTCCTTCGTTTGAACTGAAAATTTCGGCGGACCGGTCGGCACCGCGCGCGGTGCCAAAATCATGAACATGTTCTTGCCTTCGAGACGGGCCTCGCGCTCGATCGTGGCCAGCGGGGCCATATCTTCCGCCATCCGATCGAGCAGCCGGCGACCGAAGGAGGTATAGGTAATCTCGCGTCCTCGGAACATGATCGTGACCTTGATCTTGCTTCCGTCGAGCAGCAATCGCTCGGCCATGCGCGCCTTCGTCTCGTAGTCGTGCGTCTCTATCTTCGGTCGAAGCTTTACCTCTTTCAGCTCGAAGTGCCGCTGCTTCTTGCGAGCGTCTTTGTCTTTTTTTGATTGCTCGTACTTCAGCCGTCCGTAATCGGCGATCTTGCAGACGGGCGGCTGCGCGTTGGGCGAGACTTCGATTAGGTCGAGCCCCACGGATCGAGCGCGCGCCAGCGCATCTTCGGTTGCCAGAATTCCGAGTTGGTGTCCATTTTCGTCGATCACGCGAACCGCACGGATGCGAATCTGATCGTTGACGCGCAAAACTTTCGCTATGTGTTCATCTCCAAAATAAAATAAGCCGCCGTAGCAGCCCACCGTGGAACCAGCCGAGAGTTCCTCATGTGATACCGGATTGCCCGAGGGCGTCCGGTGAGCGGAATAAGCCGCTGCTTCGGCTCGCCAACCATATCACGCCCGGCCCTGGGCGTGTCAAGGGTGTGCGCCGGCTGTGCCGATGGCGTCGGCGAAGCGCTCGAGGAAGTAGGCGACGGCATCATCGTCGATGACCAGCGGCGGGGCGATGCGCAACACGTCGCTGCGCGTATCCTTCGCCGCCACGCCGCGCTCGAGCAGCGCCTCCGCGAGCCGATGGGCGGGAAACGTCGTCTCGACGCCAATGAGCAGACCTCGGCCTCGAATCTGTCTGATCGACGGCGAGCCGATTGCCCGGACGCCCTGCGCGACGGCCGCACCAGTGCGCTTCGCCCGAGCGGCGAGATCCTCGGATACTATCACGTCGATTGCGGCACTTGCTACCGCCGAAGCAAGCGGGTTGCCGCCGAAAGTGCTACCGTGGTCGCCGGGCCCAAATAGCGCCATCAGATCGGCGTCGGCCAGTACCGCGGAGACGGGATAATAGCCGCCGCCCAGCGCTTTGCCGACGATCAAAACGTCGGCGCGCACGTTCTCGTAAGCACAGGCAAACATGTCGCCCGTGCGGCCGAAGCCCGTCTGCACCTCGTCCGCCACGAAGAGCACGTTGTTCTCGGTGCAGAGAGAGCGAACGCGCTTCAAATAGCCGTCGGGTGGAACGTTTACGCCCCCTTCGCCCTGAATGGGCTCGATCAAAACGGCGCAGGTGTGCGGCGTTATTGCACGCGCCAGCGCGTCGGCGTCGCCGAACGGAACGACGACGAAGCCCGGCAAGAGCGGGCCGAAATGCGCGCGATAAGCAGACGTCGTGCTCGCGCTAATTGCAGCGACCGTCCGGCCGTGAAAGTTATCCTCGAAGACGACGATCTCCGCGCGGTCTTCAGGAATCCCCTTGATGCGGTAGCCCCAGCGGCGCGCGAGCTTGATCGCGGTTTCGACGGCTTCGACGCCGGTGTTCATCGGCACGGCTTTGTCATAGCCGCCGACGCGGGTCAACTTTTCTAGAAAGCCCGGCATGCGATCGTTGCGCAGCGCGCGTGAAGTCAAGGTCACGCGCCTTCCTTGCTCCGCAAGCGCGGCATAGATGCGCGGATGACAGTGGCCGACGTTCAGCGCCGAATACGCGCTGACGCAATCGAGGTAGCGCTTTCCGGAAACGTCCCACAGCCAAACGCCCTCGGCGCGCTCGACGACCAGATCGAGCGGAGCGTAATTGCGAGCGCCGTAACGCTCCTCTTCCGAAATTAGGTCGCGGGCGCGATCCGAAAGGAGATACACGCCATGGCTGTTAAGGAA
>JAFAHB010000174.1 GCA_019237435.1 Vulcanimicrobiota bacterium | reverse complement strand
CAAACGCTCGCATCGGCCTTCCGTGAGCAGGTCGTAGGCAGCGCTTGCATCGACAACCAGCATCAACGCTCGTCACGCGCACGCCGGATCGCAGCTATTCCGCTGGCGGCATGCAGGCCCGGCGCACGCGCTTTTGCCAGCCACGCGGCGAGACTGTCGCCGGCCGGCGCGCTCGACCGCTCCAAGATGTCGACGATCTCTGCCTGCATCGAACGGCCGTGACGTCTCGCGCGAGCCTTCAGGCCGTCAACCGTTCGTTTCGATACGCCCCGGATGAGCAGGTCTCCCATATGTGATATCATAAAGCGATATCATGGCTAGGTCAAGGAAGCGGCGATACGCGGCGGATCCGAGGCCGCATAGCTGTTGACGGCGAATTGCTTGCTATGAGGCTTGCGTTATTCGCGGTATTCCTCGCGTCGCTGCTCGGGATGGCGCCTGTCATCCTTCGACAAGCTCAGGGTGACAGGGCTTGGGCCGCCACGGCACCCCCAAAGTCGGCCCGGGGTGACGCGATGCAAAACCTGATTCGCCAACGCGTGAAGTACGTGTTTGTGATCTATCAAGAGAATCGCTCGTTCGATCACTACTTCGGCACATTTCCGGGCGCCAACGGCATTTACACTGCCGCTGCACGCGCGCATGGATTTTCGCAGTACAATCCTGTCGCAAAGCGCGAGACGCATGCGTTTCGCATCGTCGCTCCCGAAGTAGGGCTGTTGAACAACGCGCGCACCCTCGTCGACGCCGGAATCCATGGGGGCGCGATGGACGGTTTCGTCAGCGCGCAGATCGCATGGGCGCAAACGCTCCCGGTTGCGGAACAACAGGCGCTCGGCATGACGGATGCCGCGCAGGCGGCATCGGTGGGCGATGAGGCGATGGCGCACGTCGACTGCGATACGATCCCCTACCTTTGGATGTACGCAAGCCGCTTCGCGCTTTTCGATTCGTTCTTTCAAGGCGCGCGCGCGCCGTCGTCGCCGAGCAACGTTGAGATCATCGCGGCGCAGAACGGTGAGACGGAGTACAAGCGCTACGGCGCCGCCGGCCCTCCGTATACGCAAGTGCCGATCGGCATCGGCGGGCGCGGCGTGCCGATGTGGGTTGATCTCGATCCGGCCTGGGGGCCGTTCAACGACGAAGATTTCAGCGCGGAGCATCAAGTCGATCAAACCTATGCGACCGTGCTGCTGAACCTCGAAGGCGTGGAAGCCGACCGCCTTACGCAATACACGCAGGACATCGACGACGACATCCGCTTCTTGACCGCCCAGGCGCAGAAGCCGGTCAACTGGACGTGGTACGAGCAGGGTTTCGCCAATCCGGCCGATCCGCAGCGCGTCACGCTCGTAACGCACCATCTCGCGCCGCACTACTTCGGCTACATCGCCAACAACCCGACGATGAACGAGCACGTCGCCGACATTACGCGGTTTGCATCCGACGTCGAGCAAGGAAAACTCGAGGACGGTGGACTCTTCTATCTCAAAGGTGGATTCGGCAGCAACTTAGGTTTGCATCCCGCGCACGCCGCACCGCAGACGTTCTTGGGCGACGACGATCATCCGGGCGAATCCGATTCGCAGATTGCCGAAGCCGACGTTGCGCAGCTGGTCAACCTCATTGCGCGCAGCAAGTATTGGAACCAGTCGGCGATCGTCATCACGTGGGACGACCCGGGTGGTTTTTGGGATCACGCTCCGCCGCCCGCGTGGCTGGTCTGCCCCGACGGCAAACCCTGCGGCGACGGACAACGCGTGCCGCTGCTGCTCATCTCGCCCTACGCGCGCACCGGCGTCGTGCACGAGTACGACGATCAGGCATCGGTGATCAAATTCGTCGAGCATCTCTTCAAACGCACGCCGCTTGCCGATCTTCCCGACGAGGCGCGCTTCATGCCGTTCGGTCCGCGCGACGCGACCGATGAGACCGGCGATTTGTCGGGCGGCTTCGACGCGGCGCGGTTGAACGCCACGCGTCCGCCGATTGCACCGTCGCAGGCGATGATTCCCGACGACGTCGTTCGCTCGATTCCAAGCCAATGGTCGTGCCGGTCCATCGGCGTGCATCCGCTCGCGCCGCCGCCGGGAACGTCGGATGCGCCGCCCCCCGTGTTCGATCCGGACGTGCTCGTGGTGCCGCTGCCGACAGCAAAGCCTTAACGTTTCGGCAGGGCCTAGCCCGGACTCGTCGCGAAGGAGTGCAGCAGAGGAAGCTGCCGGTTGTTTCTTGCAATCGCGATGCGCGCGCTTCTCGTCGTGGGATTCGGCCTTGCGATCCTACTGGTCTACACTGCGGTCGAAGTTGGAGGGCGAGCCTATCCGACTCAGCCCGTTCTCTTTGCAGCAGCCGTGCTGGTGGCATTATCTACTGCCGTGGCGCTCTACTGGCTAATTCGCCGTCTAAACGTCGATCGAGGCAAGAATCAGCAATGAGCTTCGACTTTACGAAGACATCCATAGCGGTATTCGTATCGCTTGCGCTCCTGCGACCGGCACTAGCGCAAGACACCGGTACCGAATACGTTTTGCCGGACAAATACTTCGTGCAGAGCGAATGCGCGCGGTTGGCGTCGACTAATGCGAACGTTGCGGCGTTGGCAGCCGCTCATCGCGCGGTCGCGCAAGCATGTCAAGCGTACAACAGCGACGGTGACGCATGGTTCGCCGCCGTACAGGAGCCGCGCGACGATATTGACGGGTACGATCCTCACCCGGAGCTGCACGACTACACGGCGGTTGGCCCATCGCAGTCCGTTCCGCAGAAAAAAAACGCTTCTTACGTTCTCTTCCTCGCACCCGACATCGCCTGGGTGAAAAACAATGGCAAAGACCTCGCGACGCTCCATGACGCTTTTGTCAACTTCGGTGACGCGATCGGCGGCCGCGGGCTGGCAATATGGTTTACAAAGAACGAAGACCCCGCCAGCATAGACGTCGCACACAGTGCGCAGTATTGCTTCACGGTCTTTCAGTTTGGGACGCGTCATGGATTGTCGATTAACGGGGGGCCATACATCGTCTTCACGAGCACGCGCCCCGACCACTGGACTAACGCCAATGACTTAGTCATCCTCAAGCTATCGGGCTTAACGTCGGGTCAGACGATCGCGCTCATGAACAAGCTCGAGCAGCAGATCTTGGAAGGCAAGAAGCCTAACCAGGGTGGTTTGCTCTTTTCCGAGATGGAGTATCGGCTCATAACGCTCGAGCAACAGCACTCGAGTATCTTTCACACGATGGTCATGTTCATCTTTAAAGGAGTTCCGGCGCTAGCGCCTTCCGGATCGTAGGTTGCGCACAGCATCTCTCGCGGTAGCGACGGTACTTGCCGGCATACTGACCGGCTGTTCCGCGCGCGCCGACAGCAATACTGATTTTAGAGCTTTTTTCGACCAAACATTTCCACTAGCGGTCCAAGATTTCAGCAGCGTCCAAGGAGCGCCCGTGCAGTTTACGCATTCGATGTTCGTCGCAAACGTGCGCACGGACCCGAATCAATTTCGCTCATGCCGCATCAACCGCACGGACACCACATTTCTGAGCTGCGAAATACCTCAGTACGATAGCGCTCATTGGAATGATGCGGTCAAGAACATCGAGCAGGCTTTACCGCCCGGATTCCAGCGGTTTAACCTTTCGCTTTCGCCGACGAGCCGCCAATTCGTTTGGGTGAGGCACTCCGATACTATGACCGTCGAGCTGGTAGAAAGCTTCGGAAACCAACCGCTCAGCGTGTGGATTCAACAGATGAACAAGGTGCCGGCGTCTCCGGCTACCGTCGACGCCGACGCGGCGCCAATTCCGATTTTTGCGACCCTTCGCGCTTCCAGCACGATCGCAGTTGGTCTGGTCATCGCGCAGGATGCCGCAAAGAGCTATATCCTCACGACCCTGAGCTACCCTACGAAACCACTGTATGCCGGCACGCCATTCGCTCCGGGCGTTTGGCGCGAAGTACCAGCCGATCTCGTCGCTCAGGATCCGTCCACTAATCTAACTCTTCTGTCCGTCCCGCGCCTCTCGATACGGCCGCATGCGCTGATAGCAAACGTCGCACAGGGAGAACAGCTAGTACTTCTCAACTACGGCCGCTTCGGAAACGGCGGTTTCAGCAACTGCAACTATGCAGAGCTCGTTGACGCGGTTGATTGTACGCTCGTGCGTGGCCCAGGAATCGTTGCCGCCGTCCATGAAGCTGATCACGAATTCGAGCACTCGTCGGTGCCGTTCGACGGAGCGCCGCTTGCGGATGCGGCCTCGCACCGGATCGTCGGCGTTTCACTCAGCTCATCGCCGAAAGACGGCTCCAT
>JAFAHB010000284.1 GCA_019237435.1 Vulcanimicrobiota bacterium | reverse complement strand
GATCGGCGGCCCCTCGTCGCTGTACAGCTGGCTTCGATCGAAGGTGCAGGCATGCTCGGGCTTGGCCCGTTAATACCTCGCCAAGTGCCTAAGCCGGGCGAAAATGAGGCTCGCCTGATTGCAGCGCGGCCCTCATCGTGTAAGATGTAGCGCGGGGCCAGTTTTCCGGTCTCGGAGGTTTTTGTTATGCTCGGACGTTTCGCATTAATTTGTGCCGCGTTGCCGTTGCTTCTAACGGCAACACCGGCCCTAGCTTTGGAGACCCCTGGACAAAAGATCATTGTTCATGGCGGCACAGCGATCACAGTCGTAGTCACGAACCCGATTTCGTCGTCCACAGCGAAGGTCGGCGACACGTTTGCGATTGAGTCTCAGTCTGATGTCGTGATCGATGGGTGGATCGCCATCTCTAAGGGCGCGCCGGGGCAAGGCACCATAACATCAGTCGATCACGCAGGATCGCACGGCCATCCAGGCAGTCTAGGCATAGAAATGAATTGGATTTATGCCGTCGATGGCGAGAAGGTTCGTTTGACGAGTCAGAACGTCAATGAAGAGGGCGAGAGCAAGGCTGGAGTTTCGTCAACAGTAACGATAATCTCTTGGGCTACGTTAGGACTCGCAGGTCTTTTTGCGCACAACTTTGTCAAAGGGCGCGATGTCACCGTGGATGATACGCATCCGTTGAAGGCATACGTTGACGACAGCGTTTACATTGTTGCAAACACGCGCGCCAGCGATTCTGATGGCGGTTTCGCCAAAGCCGTTGGAGGCTCAACTTCGACGCCAGTAGCTCATTCATCACCGCCGCCTAACTGAGCTCTTACCCCCAACCACGCTCCCGGATTGTGCACACTCGCCACCTGCTCGGCCAGGGCAAGAAATGGACGCGCCGGATTGCCTGCGGAGGCCTCGGCGTCGTAAGATTTGCGCGAGGCTAGTTTCCCAGCCTCGGAGGGTTTACGTCATGCTGAAACGATTTGCATTGGCCGCGGCACTTTTAGCTTGCGCCGGCCTTTTGCCGGGCCACGGCGTGGGTGCAACGACACATTCGGCGCAAGCTCAGCTTGTCGCTCAGGCTTCTTTGCCTAAGGGGTTTCAAGACGAGGCCCCCCTCCGCGGAGCCGGGCTGCGAGGCCGATGGGCCGATCGGCGTGACGCCTGACTCGGCCTCATCTCTATGCTGCTACGGTCGCGGCGGTTGCGGCGGTTGCGGCGGTCGCGGCGGTTGCTGCGGTTGAGCGTGCCGCGTAAGAGGCGGAATCGGCGGTCGTTTGAGGTTCAGCTGCGGCAGCCGCGCGTCGCTCGCGCCGTATGGATGGGCAACGACGCGATAGTCAAAGTAGACCGACGAACGCCCGTGTTCGGCCTCGCGGACGATGAAACCGCGTTCGTATTTCGCCGCGACGTAGAGCCATCCACGCGTCTCGCCATTCGGCGTCAGAAAGACTTGATAGCCACGGCTTGCATCGATCGTGCTTGCAAAGGCTGGATCAAATCGCACTGCACCCTCGCCGTTCAACAATCGTGCGGTACCGGTATCCTCCATCGTTGCCTGCGGCGTCATAGGGGTGCTTGCGCCAAGGTTCTCGCCGTCGCGAGTGCGGACTTCCGTTTGGAATCCTCCCGTGGCCGTGACCTTGCCCGTAAAAAAGCCGTCGCCGCTTCCGTCAACGTAAGAGAACCCGCTTGGGCCGTATGCCTCGAACGGATAGCCGGTCCCATTATACGCGACCAGAGCAGCGGAGGTAGTGGAGTTGTTGACAAAATCACCGGCGATACCCGTACTACTGGAAGAATATCCCAAGACTGCAACTGAATGGGTAGTCAGGACGGGACTAGTTCCGGCGCCTACGCCTTCGACGCCGATGCCCGCGCTGGCGGTAGACTGACCGTAGGCCCCGACGCCGCCGAGCTGGCTTGCGGTGCCGTAGACAGCGTAGTTCGAAGCCGCGCCGTAAACACCGTAGTTCGAAGCCACGCCGTAAACACCGTAGTTCGAAGCCGTGGCGTAAACGCCGTAGTTCTTAGTCGCATTGCCGACGACAGCATAGTTCGAAGCCACACCCCCAACGGCTTCGCTCGCAGTCGCGTTGCCGTAGATAGCGAAGCTCGAAGCGGTACCGTAAACGCTGAAGTCATTGGTGGCCACGCCCTGGATGCTGTAGTTGGTGGCGCTCCCGAGGATCGCACCGCCGCTGCCTGAATTAGTCTCGGAAAAGCAAACGATACTCGAATTGCAGCTCGTTGCCGTTGGCTGGGGCTGAGGCTGACGCCCCTGTGGCATCGCCTTCGCGCCCGAGACGGCGCCCGCGCTTGAAAGCGCGAGGCTTGCGCCTAAGAGCAAAACAACGGCAGCACTGATGACGGCGCCTCTACCGATTGCTTTCATGTTTGTTCGTACCTCCGAAAAGAATGGTGAGAGGCACGTCATCTTGACGCGCAGCCTCTAGAGTAGCATAGGTTCAGTTAGCGTAAGTCCTTCGATCTTCGGTTCCACGCTGCTTAGTCTCTCTGTCGCAGTGAAGCTGCAGCTGAAACTCTGCAACGTTGGAGCCAACGGCTTTCAAAACGAGGCCCCCTCCTGCTGGGCGCGGGGCGGCGAGGCTCATAGCCGGTGTACCTTTTTTACGAAGCCCCGACCGTCCCCTGATCGTCAGAAGTTAAGCGTGCCCATCCAAGAAGCAGTGAAGGTGTGGTTCGAATGTTTCTGAATGGAATATTTTCCTCTGCCGGAAGCACTGGCAAATTCACCAGTGCCGCCTTGGACCTTGTAGTGTCCCACACCTGGAAAGCGGCATGGTGCGGTGGCTACGTTGAATGTATCCGCAGGATGCTTCATTGACTTGAATGTGAAACCGCCGCAGCCTGAGATTCCGGGAGAAAACCCACCATTCAAACGGCTGCGATGGATGAATGTTCCGCTGCCTGTGCCGCGGAAGACAATACCGCAATTAATCTTGCAGCTTTTTTTATACGTGCCCGTGTAGCTTGCAGTAAACGAACCACCCGCAGCTGGTTTAAAGGACTCGCTGCTCAGCTTTGCACTCGACTGCAATGGCGCGTTCCAGCCTTGCGCTTCTGGTCCACCGCAGCCCGCGAGCATCATTGCCGCTACACAAACGTATGGCGTATAGCGGCTGACAGCCAATATCTTCATTTACCTCGCTCCTTCCGCCTTAGGCGCGGGCTCGCGGCACCATTCCCGCCGCTTCCGCGCCCGCCCAGCGTTAAGGCAATGGTACCACGGCTCGGAGCTGGCCACCCCGCACAAATTGCCTGGCGACCGCCATCATTCGGATCTATCGCAGCTTCATCGGGCGCGAGTAAGCCTTCGGGCGCGCAGAAGTTACTCTTTCGAACGCGGATTGAAGGCAGCGCCCGACACGCTCGAGCCCACACCGTTAGTGATGCTGTAGAGCAACCGCCAGCTCGTCGTCGTACTGTAGTTGTAAATATCTAATCTCGGGTTCTGCGAGTATGACTCAGCGACAACGAAATGCTGCGAGCGTTTGTCAAGATGGCCCCAGTAGCTTATGCTACCATAGGGGGCGAGAAGGCCCTGAGACACTAAGCTGCAGGCCGGATTGCACCCTTTGTAAATCTTGTACCCGGACCTAAACTGAGGGTATTCCTCGAAGTCAATTGACACGAGGTTGCCCGCGGCGGCAAAAGCTCCGCGCCGCTGATGCATCTGCGAAAGGAGCAAAGCAGATGAAGAGTTTGATTCTAAGCCGCTATGCACTAAGCGTTTGCGCAGCGGCTTTCTGGCTTTCGGGCTGCGGCGGATCGCAATCGGGCGCGGTGCCCAGCACAGCGCTGCAAAGTGTCCGGGCAACCACCATCGACAGAAACCGCACGTCGGTAACCAAATCATGCCCTAAGCCGACGTGCATCTACGTCCTAGACAGCACGCCCCCCCACTCCGTTGGCAGCATTACCGTGTACCCGACGGATGCCACGGGAAACGTCAGTCCTTACAGAAAAATCAGTGGAAAACGGACCGGCCTCGTGTCCGCGGGCGGAGTCGCCGTTGATTCGCAAGGCGAGGTGTACATTAGCATTTTGGGCCACCCCAATGCTGCACTTTTCGCGTTCGGT
>JAFAHB010000321.1 GCA_019237435.1 Vulcanimicrobiota bacterium | reverse complement strand
CGCAGCCGGTGAAAGTCGACAACAATCTCTACGTGCGCGACTACGCGAAGTGCATCCTCTGCTATAAATGCGTCGAAGCGTGCGGAACCGACGCGCAAAATACCTTCGCGATTGCGGTTGCCGCTCGCGGTTTCGACGCGCGCATCTCCACCGAATTCGACGTCGCGCTTCCGGACTCGGCGTGCGTTTATTGCGGCAACTGCATCGGCGTCTGCCCGACGGGCGCCCTCATGTTTACATCGGAGTTCCAACTTCGCAAAGAAGGCCGCTGGAACGAAGCCGAGCAGACGCGAACCGACACGATCTGCTCGTACTGCGGCGTCGGCTGCACGCTCACGTTACACGTGCAGGAGAATGAAATCGTCAAGGTGACCTCGCCGGTCGAAAGCCACGTGACGAGCGGTCATCTTTGCGTCAAAGGGCGCTTCGGCTACCAATACGTCCAAAACCGCCCGGAGGAGGATGACACTTAAGTGTCACCCTGGCCCTTCGCCCTTCGGCCTAGCCGAACGACCGAGACCGCAATAGTAGCTCTCGACGGTCTCACGCGGTCGCGCAAATACGACGACGTCGTTACCGAAGAGCCGCTCGAGCTACGCCTCATGGTCCGCGGCTCGGCGCATACGCTAGCTGTCACGATGCGCACGCCGGGCAACGATTTCGAGCTCGCTGCCGGCTTCGTCTATAGCGAAGGCATCGTGCGAGACCGCGACGATATCGCGCAACTCACCTATTGCGTCGATCCACAAATCGATCCGGAGCAGCGCTTTAACATCGTCAACGTCGAGCTACCATCCTGGGCGCAGCTGCCGGATCTCACGCGCTTCGAGCGCCACTTCACGATCAGCAGCTCCTGCGGCGTCTGCGGCCGGGCGCAGCTCAACTCGCTGCGCGAACTCGGCGCGGCACCGCTCGCGGACGATGCGCGTATTGCGCCGCAGACGTTGTACGCGCTGCCCGAGCAGATGCGCTCGGCCCAACGCATCTTTGAGACAACCGGTGGGTTGCACGCCGCCGCGCTCTTTGACCGAAGCGGCACGTCCATGGCAGTGCGCGAGGACGTCGGACGCCACAATGCCGTCGACAAGCTCGTCGGCTGGGCGCTGTTGAACGGGCGCATCCCGTTGCAGCACCGCATTTTAGTGGTCAGCGGACGAGCGAGCTACGAGATCCTTCAGAAAGCGCTGATAGCCCGAATCCCAATCGTTGCGTCGGTTTCCGCGCCCAGCAGTCTCGCCGTCGCGTTGGCGCGCGAGTTCAACCTCACACTCATCGGTTTCTTACGAGGCGAGGGCGCCAACGTCTACGCGGTCCCCGAGCGCATCGCCGAGAGCTAAAAGCATCGCGATTCGCGCCGTAGCAATCGCCCAAAGGCAGCATACGACGACGTACATCCGATTCGCAGAGCCCACGATTGCGATGGCGCCCGGCCCGGTCGCCTCGTCGCATACGGCCAAACGGCATAGGCCAACGCCCACGTACCGAAGGCACATAGCGCAAACATCAACGTCAGCACCCACGCGTAACGGCCGTCCGCATACTCACTCACGACACGCCACGACGGGTCGAACTCCGGGCTCAAAACGTGAAAGTCACGCAAGCAGACCCAACACCATAGTCGAAAGACCGATGGCGGCAAAACCTGCGACTCGTCTCACGACGGTTCCGCTCGTACGACGTCGTCCAATCGGTCGTAACTCGCCGACATCCCATGGGTCATTCCCGATTGCAGCGCTCCATCGCGGAGCTCTTTCGATTCGAACTGCATCGTTAGCGCGAATCCCGTACCATCACCGGATTTATCAAACGTGGTCGTGCATAGCGCCTCGCCGGGCACCCCATCCATCGTTTCGACGTTGACGATCCTCTGGGGCGCGACGATTTCACGAAACTCACCCTGCACGCCGAACTCTGTGCCCTCGTCGTTGCGCCAAACGTAGCGGTACCGGCCACCCACGCGCAGATCGATCTCACAGACCGGCATGCTCCACCCAGGAGGTCCTAACAACCAGCGCTTCACGTATTCACACTTGGTATGACATTCGAACACCAGCTCGGGCGGCGCGTCGAATCTTCGCGTGACGCGAATCTCTCGTTCCGAGGGCGTCGTAACATCGAGTTTGGAAGGCATTGCTTGAAATCTCCTTATGGCTGCGTGCGTCGTTTCAGCTCGTCGGCCAACAGCACGTCGAGCCTCCGATAGGTGCGCTCCCAGAGCTCGCCATAGCGCTCGATCCACATCGCCGCATCGCGGATCGGCTCCGTCCGGACGCGAGCCGGGCGGCGCTGTGCGTCGCGGCTGCGCCGGATCAAGCCGGCCTTCTCGAGGACCTTGAGGTGCCGTGAGATCGCCGGCTGGCTGATCGAAAAGGACTCCGTGAGCTCGTTGACCGTGGCCGCGCCCCGCGCCAGCCGCACGAGGATCGATCGCCTAGTTGCATCCGAGAGGGCGGAAAATGTGGCATCGAGTTGCCTGCTATCGAGCTGAGCGTACATTTATGTTCAGTTATATAACATGTCTGTTATTTTACCGTCAAGCACCATTTTTTCGACGCGGGGTTTTTCGAGGCATCCCTAAGCGACTCAGCGAACCCTCGCGCGTCTGTTCTTGGGAGGTGCGGCTTAATGTTGCGATGGCCCGGCTTTGCTCTCTGCTCCCTCGCTCTCGCCGGGTGTGCATCGCCCCCAACGACCCCGGCCCTTACCGGTGGAGCTGCGGAGAGTGCTGCGCGCGCGAAGCACGGCATATACTGGACGTTTTTCTCGAACCAGACTAACCCGCAGCTCCAAACCGCGAGTCTGCCGCTGAGCAAGCGCACCAAGCCCGCGAACATATTGGGCGACGCGCGCGACATGCTCAAAGACGTCTGCTGCGTACGGATTTATCAAGGCATGATCTGGGTTTTGGCCGCTCCCAGCGGGTCCGCGAATCCGAACGAGCTACTGATATTCCGGTCGCCGTTGAAGACTCGCGACTTTCCGTTATATTACGACACGCTCGAAAGCAGCAACTTTGCGGTGCACCTCGAGTTCGACGGCCACGGCAACCTTTGGGTGAGCTCGCTCGGTACCAATCGAGCGAACCCTGCCGTGTACGAGTACGCAGCCGGTAGTTTCTTCCAGCAAGGAGCCGTCCTTGCGCCCGCGCTCACGCTCAATACGGGCCTCACCGGCCCGCAGGGTCTCGGCTTTGACAACAACGGCAATCTTTACGTCGCCGATTCAAAGGCGGGTCAGATCGCCGTCTTCGAGCAGCCGATCCAGAATCAACAGCCGTACTACCTCGAAGGCATCAGTAACCCAGGCGGCCTCGTTTTCGACAACCGCGGCAATCTCTTCGCGGCATCCAACATAGGCGCGACCGGCGCGATAGTCGAGTATCCGAGCACCGATCTGCATTCCGGCGACAAGCCGAAGGTCGTGGATACCAGAGGGATCAAGGCAAATCCCTACGGCTCCGATCTGGAGTTCGATAGCGCGGGTAATCTCTACGACGGCGACTGCGGAAACAGCGCGGGAATCTATGCCTATGCGCTATCGCTGCATAAATTCAGGTCGAGGCTCGCGCCGTCGTTTTACACCAACAGCACGATCTCGATGAACGGCTGCGTTTGGAGTATTGCGATTCAGTAGCGGTCGAGAAACGACTGCAATAACGCGTTGAACGCCTCCGGCGCGTCGGCGTTGGCGACGTGGCCGGCATCCGGCACCATTGCGAGCTGCGCGGCGGGAATGCCCGACGCAATCTGCTGCGCCAGCGCGCGCGGCGCCACCGCGTCGTGTTCGCCGTATGCAACCAGCGTGGGTACGTCGATCGCCGGTAGGAGGTCGAGGTAGTCGCCCGTCCACGTAGCATGCGTTGCCGCAACGAAACAATCGACGATCTTGCACGCGTACTGCTCGATCGTTTCGCGCAGCCGCGCCGGGGGCAGACCCAGCTTCGCCGCCCGGATCTCGCCGAATGCCCGCATGTTGCCGAGCTCGCGCGCTTGTGCGCAAATTTGCTCCACGTAGCGCTCGCCGTCGGGATAGCGCGCAAACGCGCCCAGAAACAAGAGCGAGCGAATTCGTTGCGGCGCGCGTTGCCAAAGTTCGAACGCGACGGCGCCCCCGAGACTGCATCCGACCAAGGCAAAGCCTTCGAGTTCCAACGCATCGGCGACGGCGAGAACGTCTTGCGCATATCCGGCCCGCGTAATCGACGATGGGTCGGGATCGGGCTTCTGCGTTCCGTTTCCGCGCAGCTCGACCGCCGCGCACAGACGCTCCCGGCCGAACGCATCGAGCTGATGATCCCAGATCGCCGCCGTCGAGCCGACCCCATGCACGAAGATCAGCGGCGGCTCGCATCGCCGGTTGCCGCGCGCGGGTGCGGCCAATCGTGCTGCGGCGATCATGCCGCCTCGCGCTTGCGGGCCACGAAAGCGCGCACGTACTCGAGCGGCTGCGCGTTGAGCACGTCGGCCTTGGTCAAGCCGGCGCGCCGCGCCTGACCAACGGCAAAATCGATCGCCGCAAGGTCGCCGGTTCGATGCGCGTCGCTGTCGAGCGAAAACGTCACGCCGAAGGTCTTGGCTCTCCGCGCGAGCGGCGCCGGAAGATCGAGACGCGCAGCCTGTCCGTCGATTTCGAGTGCCGTGCCGGTTTGCGCGGCCGCCGCAAAAACCGCGTCGTAGTCGAACTCGTAGCCCATCGTAGCATCGAACCGTCTGCCGGTCGGATGGCCGAGGATCGTCACGTATGGATTCTCGCAAGCCCGAATGAGGCGGGCAGTCATCTCTTCGCGCGATTGGCGGGTCGCGACGTGCACCGAACCGATCACGACGTCGAGCTCGGCAAGAACGGAATCGTCGAAATCGAGCGACCCATCGGGCAGGATATCGACTTCGCTCGCGCAGAGCGTCCGAACGCCGAACCGGTCGCCAAGCGCTTCGATTTCGGCGCGCTGCTCAAGCACCTTGCGTGGGTCGAGCCCGAATCGCCGCGCGCGCCCCTGCGAGTGATCGCTGATTGCGTGATACTCGTAGCCGCGAGCTGCCGCAGCCGCGATCATCGCGTCGAGCGTGTCGTCGCCATCGCTCCATGTCGTGTGCATGTGGAAATCACCGCGGAGGTCCGTCGATTCGACGAGTTCCGGAATCGCGCCGGCGCGCGCGAGGTCGATTTCGTCCAGCCCGCTACGCAGCTCCGGTGGAATGTACTGCATGCCGAGTGCAGCATAGACGCGGGATTCTTCGGTGCACGTTATTACGTCGCCGGTCTCCAGATTGAGAATGCCGTTTTCGCTCACGCGCAGGCTCGCACGAACGGCGTGCTCGCGCAGCTTGATGTTGTGCTCGCGCGATCCCGTGAAGTGCTGCAATAGGTTGCCGTACAGATGGTCGGGCAGCACGCGCAGATCGATCTGCAAACCGCCGGGAAGCCAAATGCTGGCCTTGGTCGGGCCCTCGGCCAGGACCGCCTGCGCGCGCGGCCACGCTGCGAAATGCGCGACGACTTCGGCAGCGAGCGCTGACGTGCATACGAGATCGATATCTCCGACCGTCACCTCGCAGCGTCGCAAGCTGCCGGCAAAGAGCAGACGCTCGAGCGGCGGGCCCTCGCGCACGTAATCCATTGCCTCGCGTGCGATCGTCAGCGCGATGGGAAGCGGCGTTCGCTTTTGGCGCCCACGGTACGCGAGAATGCCTCGCCGCCAATTTTCGATCGTCTTGTTTCCTAAACGCGGCACGCCGGCGAGCGTTCCCGCCGCAATGGCATTTTCGAGATCCTGCAGCGACGCGATTCCGTACTCGGTAAAGAGCAACGCCGCCGTCTTGGTGCCGATCCCGCTGACGCCGAGTACTTCCAGCAGAGACGGCGGGAAGCGCTGGTGCAGCTCGTCGAGCTGCTGGCAGCGCGCCGTCTTTACCAGTTGCTCGATCGCGGCGCCGATCGACTTTCCGACGCCGGGCAGCTTTACATGTTCGCCGGCAGCGACCAGATCCGCCATGGGCGGCGCGTTTTCGACCGATGCGGCAGCCTTTTCGTAGGCCATGTACTTGTAGAATGACTCACCCGCCATCTCCATGAGCGTGCGGATCTCGAGCAACTTCTGCGCGACTTCGGTGTTTGACAGCACTAGCGGTTGTTTGCCCCGAAAGGCGAATCATACTGCACGATGCCACTCTTACGCATGCGAGAGGCACGATTCGTAACGACGTCGATCGCCGCCGGGCCGGTAACGCTCGATCTCGAACCCGGCGAGCGCGTCGCCTTGCACTGCGCGTCGCAACGCGAGGCGACGACCGTCGCGCTTCTCGCCTGCGGCATCGTGAAGGCGTCGGACGGCCTCGTGCTCATCGACGATTTCGATCCCCGCGTGCAGTCCGTGGCGTGCAAGCGCGCGGCGGTCTTCGTGCCGCACGAACCATTTACGCTCGACAGCGATGAATTCGCGCGCTACATCGAGTATCGCGCCGCGCTTTGGAACCTCGAGCCGCTGCGGGCGAAGGCGCAGGCCGAACGTTTGCTATCGAACCTGACGGGCATGCACGAAACGCTGGCCTATCCGTTGATCGCAGCGCTCATTGCGATGCCCAAGCTCGTCGTGCTGGACCGTCCGCTGCCGGTGCATGCGAAGCTTCTCCTTGCGGCGATGGGCGAGCGAGCGGTGCTCTCGACGCATACTGATGCGGCCGCGGCCCATGCCTTCGCGCCTAACGCATTGCGCGTGCTGCGCGCCGCTCCCGCATGACCGCGCGGGCGCTGTTTGCCATTCTGCGAGCGCGGCTTTACGCGCAACGACGAATCATCTTCTATGCCTGCGCCGCCGCATTCGTCGCAGGTCTTTTCGAGCCGGCGAGTATTGCGGCGCCGATCTTTCTCTGTTCGCTGCTCGGAATCGCGATCGCGCTCGCGCAGAGTCCCGGACTCCAGCCGCATCTCGATTGGTGCGAGCAGAGTGCGCCGCTCTTCGGCCGTCATCTGGCGCGGGCAAAGGCGCTCGTTCCGAGCTTAGCCGCCGCCCTGGCCGTCTTGGTTTTTGCTTGCGGCGAAGCGCTGCGCGGCGCTTCCGGCGTGGGAGTCACGCTGACCGTCGCGCTTGCTGCGGTCATTGCCGCGACGTTGACGGCGCTTTCGGCGACGATCCGGCGGGGCTGGTCGCGCGTACTGTACATCGTGCTGGCCGCGCTCGTGAGCGGCGCTGCATACGCGCTCGTCGCCGCGGCGCATTCCGTGTTGGGCCAAATTAGCTTTTGCGCGATCGTGGCATTTTTGGCGCTGCGCCAGTACGGCGAGGCGCTGCGGCGTTACGACCCGATCTGAACGGGAATCGCCGTCGCCAGCTTCTCGAGCATCGCGCGGTTGAACTGCATGAGATCTTCGCTTCCGCGGGTGGAGACCCAGTTCGAGTCCGTAACGGTGGGTTGGTCTCGATAGAGACCGCCGGCGTTTCGAATGTCGTCGGCGATGGAATGGACGCCGGTAACTTGCCGTCCGCGCACGATCTGCGAAGATATCAACACTTGCGCCCCGTGACCGATGGAGAACATCGGCTTTTTGACAGCGTCGAACTCGCGCACGAGGCGCTGAACGTCACGGTTGGTTCGGATCCGGTCCGGTGAAGTTCCGCCGGGTATTAGCAGGGCGTCGAAATCCTCAGCCGTGCAATCGCCGATCAACTCATCCGCGCGAAGGCTGATCCCATCATCGAGCCCCCGCTTGCCGCGGATGCGCTGACGCGAGCGATCGTCCACTCCGACAATTGTCACAACCGCACCCGCCTCTTCGAGGGCCTTGCGTGGCTCCGTGAGCTCGATCTCCTCGAATCCGTCGCCGATCAACGCAGCAACGCGCTTTCCTTCAACTCCCTGCATAACCGCCCCGTGATTCGCGCCGGTCCTTAGCGCACCTTTGCGACGACGACGCGCGTCGCGCGCCCCTTGCCGTCGAGGGTCTCGTTAGCCGAAAAGGCCGCGAACGAGACCGCCGTCGACGGAAATCGTTTGCCCGGTGACGTAGCGCGCCGGCTCGCCGCATAAGAAAACGGCCATCGGCGCAAACTCTTGCGGCGTCGCGATGCGGCCGATCGGAACTTCCCTCCCCGCTTCGCGCAGCTTGCTCTCGTCGTTGCCGTAGAGCTCGCGAAGGCGGTCGGTTTCGATGCGTCCCGTTGCGATGCAGTTGACGGTGACGCCGTCCGCGGCGATTTCGGTTGCAAGCGTTTTGAGCGCGGCGACCAGCCCGGTGCGAAACGCGTTCGAGAGCACGAGCGTATCGATCGGCTGCTTCACCGACGTTGACGTCAACGCGACGATGCGGCCCCATTTGCGTGCGCGCATGGGCGGCACGAGGCCATCGAGCAAGACGAGCATGCTCCGCAGAAGCAGACGGTACGCAGCATCCCAATCGTCGACCGTCTTGTCGGTAAACCGCCCGGGTTTCGGACCGCCTCCGTTGAGCACCGCAATGTCGGCGTCGCCGAACGCAGCGTGAATATTCTCGAGCGCGCTTTCGATCGAGTCGGGATCGTTCAAATCGAGATAGAAGCCGCGCGCGGCGTCGGCACCCGCCCGCTTTGCTTGGTTCGCGACAGCCTGGAGCCGTTCGGTATCGCGCGCACACAACGCGAGCCGCGTACCCTCGCGCGCGAGCGCCAGGGCGATTGCCTCGCCGATTCCCGAGCTCGCGCCCGCGACGAGCGCCGTACGTCCGCCGATTCCGAGATCCATACGAGCGAGTTTTGCGGCAGTGACGGCGTACCTTGCGTGATGGCGGCGGCTTTGGTATTCTATGCCGGTCGCCGGGACGGTGGAGCAATCTGTACCCGAGCGAGACCATCCTGATCAAGGAGTTTCATTCGTGCCGCTCACCAAAGAACAAAAAGCGAACATTGCCGGCAAGTACGGCCGCGGATCGAGCGATACCGGTTCGGCCGAAGTGCAGATCGCGATGCTCACCGCGTCGATCAATCAGCTTACCGAGCATCTCAAAGTTCACAAGAAGGATCACCACAGCCGCCGTGGCCTCTTGTTGCAAGTCGGGCAGCGCCGCCGGTTGTTGAACTATCTCAACTCGAAAGATCTCGACCGCTACCGCAGCCTAATCGCAGAGCTCGGTCTCCGTCGTTAAATCGATCTCAGCGTCAGGTTAATCGACGGTTCTCGTTCGGAGCGAGGACCGTCTGACCGAGCGCCGCAGCAGGATTGCGAGAGGCGCGAGGCAGTCGATAGGAGCGCGACAGGACGTCCCGCGACGAATGCGTCCGAGCTCGAATGAGAACCGGCGATTAGGCCTTCTTGCGTTTGTATGCGCGTTTGGCCGCGGCTACGATCGCGCCGGCACCCATTCCGTAGTATTCGATCAGCTCGGCGGGGTCGCCGGATTGGCCGAACGCATCGTCGACGCCGACCATCTCGATCGGCGTCGGGAGGCGTTGCGCGAGAATCTCTGCGACGCGCGAGCCCATGCCCGCGTGCTTCTGATGCTCTTCGACGGTGACGATCGTACCGC
>JAFAHB010000316.1 GCA_019237435.1 Vulcanimicrobiota bacterium | reverse complement strand
AATTGCTCTTGCGAACTCTGTAAATCCAATCGGCAGCTTTACAGACCCCGAGTACGCGCAGGTTGGACTCACGGAAGCAGCTGCGCGTGAATCGAACGATGTCTTGGTCGCCGTCGCTCAGTTTGAAGAAACGACCAGGCCGATAATCGACGGCCGAACGCGCGGCTTCTGCAAGCTCGTGATCGATCGGTCTACCGATGCGATTCTCGGTTGCCACATCGTCGGCGAGCGCGCCGTAGAAGTGGCGCAAATGGCTGCAATCGCCATGACCTCCGGAATGCGGCTCGACGCGCTCGCTCAAATGCCGCTTTCGTTTCCCACGTACGCTAACGTGTTGGGCCGGGCAGCGATTCGTGCGGTGCGAATGCGCGCACGATTAGGGAATGCTCGAGGCTTTAACGAACCTCTATTCTAAGGAGAACGAACCATGATTCGATCGCTTTTCATCGTAGCAGCGGCGATTGCGCTACTAGTTAGTTTTCCGTACGCGGCTGGCGCGGTTACCGTTAACGGCACCGCTAAGAACGTTCCTTACGTAATTGGGTTCCATCCGTTACATTCGAGCCAGACGCCGTACCTTGGCCAGATGCACTTGAACTTTAACAATGGCATCATCAGTGGAACCTACACCGATATCTCGGTTCGCCCGGGCAGCCCCTTAGCCAACGCCCACAACATCGCAGTGTCGGGAGGTTTGAGCGAATCGCAAGTCACGCTACATATAAAGCAGGTCACGTTTCGCGGAACGCTAACCGGCGAAAAGATGAGCGGCAGTGCGACGATCCGCGGCGCTATTTACACCTTTGCGGCGCAGCAAGGAACGCCGGGCAGCGGCCGGCATTAACGAACGTAGAAGACCTAGAGCTCGATACGGTTTTCAACCAGGTCATGCGCCGTCGTTTCCCATTGTTTTCGCAGATGCGGCGTCTCGGACCGAAAGCGATCGTTGATCTTTGCCAAGTCAACCGCCCGCGACCGCGCCACCAGCGACTCAAACGGCGTATAGGCGTGGGGATAGCGCCGTCGCAGCAGCTCGACAACCGGGGCGACACGTTCCCACGCCCGCATGCACGGCGAGGCGACGATTAGGACCGTTGGATATTCGGCAACCATCCTTGCATGAACTAACAAGCCCAATCCATTAAAGAAGTGCATGACTACGAACTCGCGATGAGAGGCTGCCGTAGCCTTCCCTTCAGCTATTTCGCGCACGTAGGCTTTGTCGGCTAGGAGCGCTGCGAGGTCGTTATAAACGAAGCTAAGCGCAGCGGCGAACTCCTGTGAGTTGAGCGTCATAAAGATGCGCTGAATGAGGTCAGCTTCTTGCTGTTGGCGCAAGCGCCTTATCTGTTTGTATGCAAAAACTGCACCGATCGCTATGACGATCAGCTGTCCAACGGCGGCGAGCGCCGTGAGTTGCTCCCAGGCCTGCACGATTCAACACTTCAACCCTTACGGAAGAATCCTGCCACACCGCGCAACATAACGCAGCGGCAGCTAAATGCCGGCGTACCATTCGTATCCTTGATCCTCCCAATAGCCGCCGCTGCCCCCGTACAGACTGGCGAAAGCTCCGACGACCTGGATGCGGCGAATCCATTTCGCGCTCTTATAGCCGAGTTGCGTGGGGACGCGTAACCGAACGGGAGCACCGTGTTCGATGGGCATCGCTGCTCCGTTCATGCGCAGCGCTAGGATTACTTGCGGATGGCGCGCCTGGCCGAAATCGAGGCTCTCGTAATATTGCACGCTTCGCTCGTCGCTATCCATGCAGTGAAAGACGACGTAGCGCGCATCGGCTCGCGGTCGCACGATATCGAGGACGCTCGAAAGCCGCACGCCGCTCCATTTTGCAATCGCGCTCCAACCGTCGACGCAATCGTGCCTCGTAACCTCACTTGTCTGCGGCATCGTCTGCAGGCGCGCCAGTGAAAACGATTGCGGCTCCTCGATAGCTCCAACCACGATAAGGCGGTACGAACCGAAAGTGCGTGCTAAGAAAACCGGCGTACTCGGCGCCTGACGGCGTCGGCAAGCTCTCCACCGGGAAATCAGCCGAAATTGCCGACTCCGGATAGGTTTGGGCTAAGCCTCGCCTGCTGATGAGCGCGTGGTTCAGCGGTTGCACGATTCCTAGCAGGCGATGAACGCCGGTGTTGCCGTTCAACGCAGTGCCGATCGGGGCGCACCCTGCGAGGGCCGACGAAATCGTGCCTGCGATAAAAAGGCGCCGCTTCATTCGAGCTTTGCCGGTATGGTCTGGTACTCTTCGGGACAGTACCAACCGGTGATCATCGATCGGAGCTGGTTGACAACGCCCTGTGTCGCGACCTGGAAAACATGAATGAGGAAGAAACCGATCAGTAATATCATCCCGCTAAAGTGCCAAAGCCGTGCGAATTGACGCCCGCCGAGGATCCACGTGATCGGATGAGCGATTGCATCGACGCCCGGCGAAAGCGCGACGCCGGTGAGCACGACGAAGGGCGCAAGCACGAAGAGCACCGCGGTGTACGATGCTTTCTGTAGAGGGTTGTAAAGCCCATACTCCGGCGGCGCCTTGCGAAGCTTTAGGTGCGCGCGGCTTACCGAGGAACAGACGCTCGACTTGGCATTCAGCAGCCTGGGCGTATGACGATTGCTAAAATAACTCTTGCAGTTCAGGAATAGCAAGTTGAAAGAGCGCAAGCCGCTCGTCGCGGGTCGCGTTGAGCGCCCGAGCGAGCCGGCCTAGCATCGCAATAGACGGTTGAATGGCTTCTCCACGCTCGAGCATGGCATACCAGCCGCGGCTCACCCCTACGGCTTCCGCTAGTTCCTCTTGCGAGACCGCCTTGCCGCGCCGCGTGCTCAAGCGTTGGTGCTCGCCCAGGGCAGGAGTGGATGGATCGAGCCGACCGCGCAATCCTTTCAGGAGCGATCGGATCCCGTCGCAGGTTTTCAGTTGAACGGCATTAATCATCGAAACCTCCAAGCCGATCGCGGCTCACCCTCATGGTAGCCGCGAGCGTCCCCCGGTTCCACGGACTATCCGTACGGTTGACCGTACAGTTTGGATAAGCAGGGGGGGATTCGATCCCAGCCCCTCTGCGTGTGGGTGCGCGACTAGTTGAGTTGAGCGGCTCCGAAGTTGACGTGGAAGCGCGCACACCAGACGGAAACCGAGTGGTAGTCGGCGAGCGCCACGCCGCTGGGGATCGTGTAGTTTTGATCGCCGATGTTTCCCTTGAGCGAACCGAGATCGAGGTACTTGCCGCCGGTAACGTCGCCGTTCGCTTTGACCTTTTCTGCAGACGTGAGGTAGATGTGCACGTCGGGACCATTCGACGTGTGGAAGTTGGTGAGCCGAAGAACACGGTCTCCGTTATCGAGCCTGTAGATTGTGACCGTTCCGGCCGTATCGTGCGCGCCTGCAACCAAGTTGCCGGATTCGAGCGCCGTTGGAGCAGCCGATGCGATCGCCGGCAGCGCAAGTCCGAGAGCCATGGCGCTTGAGGCGGCGAGTTTGGTGAAGTTCATGATGGCGATGTCCTTTCTGTAATACGAAAAAATCGTGAAGAATGTAGTCAGTGTCTCTTCGGAGCCGGATTCGTTACAGCCGGCGCCGACGTTGGGAACGGCTCGTTAACGGTCTTATTAACGAAAAGCAGCTCTGGACGGAACGCGAACCAGCCCGCGAACAGTAAAACGGCAACGAGTAGGGCCGCGAGTGGATGTTTGCGAAACCAAATAAACATAGGGATAAGTCCTCCTATAGGCGCGAACGTTACACAATGGTCGTAAATCGCGAAATCGACGAGGGCAGCCTCATCGCGAGGCTGCACGACGGCGACGAGTCCGCCTTCGTGGTGCTGGTCGATCGCTATCATCACGCGATGATCCGCGTCGCGCGTGGGTTCGTGCGCGACGAGGCGACGGCTGAGGACGTCGTTCAGGAGTCTTGGCTGGGCGTGCTCAACGGGCTGGCTGCGTTCGAAGGGCGCAGCTCGTTGAAGAGCTGGATCTTCGCGATCGTCATCAACCGCGCGAAGACACGCGCCACGCGGGAAGGGCGCTCGACGCCGTTTTCTTCCTTAGTATCGCTGGAGACGTCGGGAAGGGAGGCGGCGGTGGCCCCCGATCGCTTTCTTGACGCGACGGCAAAGTGGCCGGGGCACTGGGCGCAGCCGCCGGTTGCCGGGGGCGACGATCCCGAAGCGCGCCTGCTGCGCTCGGAGACGATGGCGCAGCTCAGGCGTATTGTCGACGACCTACCGCCCGCGCAGCGGACCGTAATCACCCTGCGCGACATCGCCGGTCAGGACGCCGAATCGATTTGTAACGCATTGGGAGTTAGCGAGACCAATATGCGGGTGCTCCTTCATCGCGCACGATCGAAAGTGCGCGGTCGCCTTGAGCGCTATCTCGCGGATACCGAAGAAGCGGCAAGGAGCTGACATTAATGGATTGCATCGAGCTGGTCGAGCTTATCACGGATTACCTAGAAGGCACGCTGCCGCATCACGACCGCGAAAGGTTCAACGCGCACTTGAGCGAGTGCCCGTACTGTGTAATCTATGTTGATCAGATGCGAGCGACGCTCGGAGCTCTCGGAGCGATCCCAGCCGAATCGATAAGCGACGCCGCAAAGCAGACGTTGTTACACGCTTTCCGAGAGTGGAAGCGAGGCTAACGTTCGAGGTGCCTCTATCGATTGCGTCAAACGCCTGAGCGCGACGACGAGAGGATTCACCGTGGCTTCATCCACCGGTTATGCGCTAGGGTACGCCGACGCTGAAAAGCAGAGGCTCGTGCGTCAAGCCGTTCGCTTCGAACCCATTCTCGAGGCGTTTTTGCGCGACGCCGGAATTCGCGAGGGCGATCGAGTGCTCGATGTCGGCGCTGGATTAGGCGATGTCTCGTTGGTCCTCGCGCGCCCGGTGACCGATCGCGGCGCCGTGCTCGGCCTCGAGCGAGACGCCGCTTCCATCGAGACCGCGCGAGCGCGCGCGGCGACGATCGGCGTGCGCAACGTTACATTCATACATGGCGACATCGGCGCGTTCGAGAGTGATGAGCGGTTTGATGGCGTCGTCGGGCGGTTCATCCTGGTCTTCCCGCCGGAGCCGGTTGCCGTTATTCGAAAGCTTGCCGCCCTTCTGCGGCCGGGTGGCGTCATTGCCTTTCAGGAGCCGCTGCGCGAAGCGACTCAAGCCATCAATGCCCATTTGCCGTTGCAACACGCCTGCGGCGTACGGTTGCGCGACGCGTTCGCACGGGCCCGAGCCGACACCGAGATAGGTGGAAAGCTTTACGCCCTGTTTCAAGCGGCGGGCCTGCCCGCACCGCAGTTACGTTGCGACGCTCCGATCGATGGCTCGGATCAAATGGCCTGGTACGCTTATGAACTTCTCATGTCGGTGATGCGTGGTACCGGTGACCGTGACGAGCGCGCACAGCTTGGCGAGCTCGAATCGTTGCCGCGGCGGCTCTCGGATGAGATGAAGGCAGCGAAGTCGTCGTGCGCGGGCCCTGTCCTCATCGGCGCCTGGACTCAAGTGCCGTGACCTATGCTTTCGGTTACAGCGCGACGGAACGCGAGCGGCTGCTCGCGCAGAGCCTGCGTTTTACGCCGATTACGGAGCGCTTCTTGCGTGATGCCGGCGTGCGCGCGGGGCACCGTGTGCTCGACGTCGGCGCCGGGCTTGGGGACGTCGCAATAATTGCCGCCCGTTTGGTAGGCCCTGGTGGCGAGGTCGTCGCTGTGGAGCGAAGCGCCGAGTCCATCGCCTTTGCCGAGCAACGTGTCGCGGCGCACGGCTATGCGAACGTGCGATTCGTCTGTTGCGAGTTGGAGAGGTTTCAGATTGCGGGGAGTTTCGATGCCATTGTCGGCCGGATGATCCTCGAGTTCATCCCCGACCCCGCGGCACTGGTCGCGGCGTTGAGTACGGTGCTGCGTAGCGGCGGCATCGCCGCCTTTCAAGAGCCGTGGTTGGAGGCAGGCGCGGGATTTGTCGTTCGTTTGCCGTTGTGGAGCCGCTGCTACGCGCTCGCCGGCGAAAGTCTAAGATGCCGCGGCGTCAACCCGGACCTCGGCGCGACGCTTCATCGCCTTCTCGAAGCTGCGGGTCTCGAACGAGCGCTGACGCGTTTCGACGTTATCCTCAACGATTCGCTCGAACTCGCGCGCTGGCCGTGGGAAGTGGTGCGGGCGATGCTGCGCGACGCCGGCGACACGCACCTGGATCTCACCGACCTCGGCGACCTCTCGACGCTGCCGGTCCGTCTCGAAGACGAGGTGCGCACGGCCGGCTGCGTCGTACCGAGTGTGCCCCTGGCGAGCGTCTGGGCGCGAAAGCCCTAGCGCGAAAGCCTTAGCGTTCGGGCCGGTGTACCTACGGCGACGCTCCGCTGCCGAGCGATGATTTGAGCGAGGCTTTGAACTTGGCTTGTTGGTCGGGCGTCATTACGCCATAAATGTTCTTCAGAAGCTGTTCCTGCGCGGATTTTTTTGTCGCAGCGTCGGCATTGGCCGTCTGCTGCTGATAATGCTCGAGCATCGGTTTGATTTTAAGCTTCTGTTGCGGCGTGAGTTGAGCGGCCTGGAGCGCGTTACGTACCGCGGTCTGAACTTGGCTCGGACTCTGTTGCGCAAACCCTACGCTCGGCGTCACTACCGCACAAACGAATGCGAGGGTGGCTATCACTTGAAAGAAACGCATGGGCGCCTCGTTGAGAGAAGGTGGTTGAACTGCTCTTCGGGAGGGGCGCGCGGACACATTCTCGACGACCAGCGATAGACAAGGGAAGCACCGGAAGCAGCCGAGAAGGCCGTTACGTGAGTCGTACGGGTCTGATGCGGGCAGCGGGCCTGTCCGGCGTAATGAGATCGTTTCGATCGCTCATAGTGTTCGCTCCGTTGGGATTATCCGCTGGATGTGCCGGTCTTGACACGGTTGGCAGCGCGGCTGAGCCAACTCCAGCGACGAGCGTTACGGTCTACGCAACTGGTGCCATAGGCGACGCTGCTCCGATCCGCACCATCCTAGGGCCTCGTACCGGATTGCGCTTCCCGAGCGCCATCGCGGTCGATGCGCGCGGCAAACAGTATGTCGCGAACCGCGCCGGCAACAGCGTCACCGTCTACAGCAGCAACGCACGTGGTGATGCCGCGCCGCTGCGAACAATCGTCGGGTCGCGCACGGGCCTCAACCTCCCGACCGGTCTCGCAGTCGATGCTCAAGGCGACGTGTACGTTGCGAACCGATCTGGAAACATGATCACCGTTTACGCGCCAACTGCCAATGGAAACGCGAAGCCGATTCGCACGGTCGAGGGATCGATGACGGATCTGAACGAGCCGACAAGCATCGCCGTCGATGCCGAGCAAACCATATACGTGACGAATCTCGCCAACCACAGCGTCACGTTGTTCGCGCGGGGCGCGAGCGGTAACGTCGCACCGGTTCGCGTCATTCGCGGTAAACGAGCAAGGCTGACGGCGGCCTTCGCGATCACCGTAGATCGAGCTGGGGCCATCTACGTCGTAAACTCTGACGAAAAAGACATTTCAGGCGTGATCGTCTTTGCTCCGCGTGCCAGCGGCGACGTAGCGCCGATTCGCGTGATCGCCGGTTCAGCGACGAAGCTCGAGACTCCGAGTGGCGTTGCCGTTGACCCGCGCGGGCCGATCTTCGTCTCCGACCATGGGGGAAGTAGCAGCGCTGGGGCGATCCGCGTCTATGCGAAGGGCGCCAATGGCAACTCTGCGCCGCTCTACTCCATTGCCGGAAGCGCAACCCGGTTACGCCCGTATGGTCTCACGATTGACCGTACTAGAGAGATCTACGTCGTAAATCAGGCGAACTAAGTTAGAAGCCTCGGGTAGCCGTACAGGTGGAGGGAGATCTAGCCGCCTCCCGGGCTGCCAACTCTGACTGGGCTGACGGCGGCGCCCAAAGCCGTTACGATTCGCGAATACAGAAGCCGTGAGGGAGCAAAATGAGTAAAAGCATCGATCGCCGCGCCTTCTTGAGCACCGCTGCGATGGGCGTCGCCGCCGCGCAACTTGGCGGGCTCCGGGTCGCCGGCGCCCAAACGCTATCGGGAACGGCAAGCGGCACTACCATTCGTCCGTTTCAGGTCAACGTTTCGCAAGCGATTTTGATGGATATGCGGACGCGCATCAACGCGACGATTTGGCCCGAACGCGAGACGGTCTCCGATACATCGCAGGGCGTGCCGCTTGCGCTGATGCAAGCTGTCGCTACGTACTGGGCGACGGATTACGACTGGCGAAAGTGTGAGGCCAAGCTGAACGCCCTGCCGCAATTCATCAGCAACATCGACGGGCTCGACATTCACTTCATTCATGTCAAGTCAAAACACGAACATGCGCTGCCGCTCATCGTTACGCATGGATGGCCCGGATCGATCATCGAGCAACTGAAGATCATCGAGCCGTTGACCAATCCCACCGCGTACGGCGGGACGGCCGCCGACGCTTTCGACGTCGTGATTCCATCGATACCAGGCTATGGATTCTCGGGAAAGCCGGACATGACCGGTTGGGATACCGCTCACACCGCGCGCGCTTGGGTCGTTCTAATGAAGCGCCTTGGCTACACGAAGTTCGTCGCGCAAGGCGGTGACGTCGGTTCGGTCGTCACCACGTTAATGGCCGAACAGGCTCCCCCGGAGTTGTTGGGCATGCACACCAGTTTGCCGGCGGCGGTTCCACGAGTCATTGCAAAGTCCCTGAGCTGCGGCGATCCCCCACCGGCCGGCCTTTCTGCTGACGAGGAGCAGGCTTATCAGCGGCTGCAGCTGCTCTATGGGAAGCAATTCGCGTACGCTGCTTTCATGCATACGCGGCCACAGACGCTCTACGGGCTGGTGGATTCACCCGTGGGGCTGGCCGCGTGGCTCATTGACCACGGCGACGGCAACGGACAGCCGGCGGCGGCGGTAGTGTCGGCGGTAGCAGGACGAACGATCGACGGGCATAGCGCAGGGGATCTGACCCGGGACGACGTCCTCGACAACATCACCTTATATTGGGTAACGCGTACGGCAGTTTCAGCGGCTCGCTCCTATTGGGAGAATAAAACGAGTCCACTCAACGCGGCGAACGTGACAATTCCGGCCGCGGCAACCGTATTTCCCTACGAAATATATGAGGCTCCGCGTAGCTGGACGGAAGCCGCGTTTCACAACCTCATCTATTTTCACAAGGCCGCGGCGGGTGGCCATTACGCCGCATGGGAGCAGCCGCAGATCTTTGCGGAAGAAATGCGAGCCGCTTTTAAGACGCTGCGGCCCGCTTCGGGCTTGTCTTGAAACAGCTTTCCGCTAGAAAAGAGGAGCAATCACGATGAAATGGTTTTTCGAGCCAGGGCATTCGGCAGCGGAGTTTCGCGCGCGGCACATGATGGTGACGTGGGTACGCGGATCGTTCAAGGGTGTCCGTGGGTCGCTCGAGTTCGACCCTGACAATCCGCAGGCCATGAAGATCGACGCGGTCATCGATGCAACTTCCTGTTGGACGGGCGAACCTGCGCGCGACGCGCACTTGCACAGCAATGATTTCCTCGCATGCGAGACGTATCCGGAGATCCGGTTCGAAAGCACGGCCGTTCATCAAGTCGGGGCGACGGCCTATCAGGTGACCGGCGATCTCACCATTCGCGACGTCACGCGGCCCGTTGTCCTCGACGTGCGTTTCCTCGGCGTGTGGCAGACGCCGTGGTGGGAAGACGGCGTTGACAAGGGACCGAAGACCCGTGCAGGGTTTACCGCGAAAACGAGCATCGATCGGTACGACTTCGGTGTCAGTTGGAATGACGCGTTAGCGGATGGGGGCGTTGTCGTGAGTCGCGAGATTGAGATCGTGCTGGACGCCGAAGCGGTCCTTGAGTCGTGATGGGCGACCATGGCGGCTACCTCGCCAAAGTTCGCGGCTACGACTACGTCGTAACGACGGTTTGGGTGGCTTCGCTTGCCAACAGCTGTGAGTACCGCTGCTGCGCACGCTGCGCCTCGACATGATCGTAAGCTCTTGCGGCTTCATGGGCGAGCTCCTTGAGCAGGTCTACTTCTTCGGGATCGAGTTGTGCGCCGTTGGCGTGTGCGCCGTAAAGCGTAAAGCTTACGAGCGCGTGACGCACTGATACCGGCACGGCAAGCGTATAAATCGCTGCGTTTTCCGGATCGAGATGCGAACGTATCTGGTCGAGCCAGACTATGCTTTCGTCGGCGAGCAGCATGCGTACGAGAAGGTCGTTGCGATCGAAGCCGGGCGGAGCGACCGTCGTTTGCCGCGCCGTCGCCACACCTTCGTAACGAGCGCCGCCGTCCGAGCGCTGATAGAGAGCTGCGCTGGCCAGATCGAGCGAATCGACCGGGACCTGAACCAGGCCATCGACGATTGCCGTCTCGTCGGTCGCGTACGGAAGCGCTGAGGCCGCTCGGCGCAAGTGCTCTTCGGCGAGCCGCCGTCGGCGGAAAAATACTGATTCAACGATGCGTTCGACGACGCGGTTGATGCGATCGAGCAGGAATCCGATTCCGATCGTTGCCAACAGCTCGAGCCCGATCGCCAGCCGTCCGAGGGCGACGACGCGTGAGAAGAACCAGTCCAAAATTGAAACCAAGGCAACCACCCCTAACGACAGGGTGCCGTATACCAAGGCGCGGTTGAGCACGAAGCTCACGTCCAGAACGCGCAGCCTAAAGACGGCATATCCGATGCAGATCGGCATCAGCACGACCGCGAATCCGATGATTTGCCCGACTGCAAACGGAACTCCCGGAACGAAGTAGATTGCGTATGCCAGAAAAGCGGCAAATGTCCCGATTGCCAAAAATCCCCACCGCTGCCGATCGCTCGGCGTCGCCGTCGAAACGTTCTTGGCGAGAATCAAGCCGGCCGCAACGAACGCCGCAAGAGGAATCACGGTGCTCGGAATTACGTCCCACGTTGGAACCAATTCGGAACCGCGGTAGTAGACTTTCCATTCCACGACGTACAGTACGTACGAGAGCGCGAGAAAAGCCCAAATGTAGGGATCGACCTTGCGCCGCCACCCTTTCACGTCTCCGTTCGGGAATCGTAGCATAAAGGGTAGCAGCGGCAACACGCTCCAGGGGCCGAAGACCGTGATGAGCAAGAACGTAAGTGCGACGTACGCCGCCGGAGAGAGCACGTGAGACCAGTACATGAAGACGGGGCTGGTACCGAAATAACCGACCGCGAAAACATAGAGCGCCCACGACATCACCGACGGCCGCAGGAAGACTAACAAGAATGCTACGATCAAGAAGACGGTTGGGGGAACGTACGCGAGCACTCCGCCAATGCGCTGCCAGAGGCCGAAGTTTGGATTCGCAACGCCGGCTACGATCGCTACGTACGTAACGTTATTGCGCTCGAGCGTTAGCGTTTCGCGTTCGCCTGGATACGCCGAACGCAGGCGGGACGAGATTTCGTTGTTCCCGCGATCGACGAGACGGTCGCCGACGCGAATGCCGGCGCGGTCTGCGGGCGAACCCTTTTCGACGCTCACAACCGTTACCGCGCGAGCCGGCATCGTAAGGCCAAATGTGCCCTCGCCCCAGTTCTCGGCGAAATCGACGTGTCCGATCGGCAAGTAGTACAGAGCGACGACGAAAAGCGTGACGAGTACTAGAAGGCCGCGCGCAAGGGCCTGGCGCATCGCCTGATCTTTGCTGCGTGGCCGCGTAGCGCCCCTTTAAATCGCCCTCTTTACGTGGTCATGTCGCGGAGCGACGCGGTTGAGTTTCTCGCGCTATCTGCGAGCAAGTGGCCACCGACGACCAACGCGAGCGGACCTCATAAGAAGCTCTCGAACTCTCTATTTGAGTTCCGCCAGCCAGCTCAATGCAGATAAGCTGGGCATAAAGAAGTATTCTCCTCCGCGAAGCACGTTGAACGTTTCAATGCCGTGGATGCGGTGCCTTACGGGCTCCCGCGGAATCGTAAAAGTTGCGCCGTCGCCCTGCAGTCCGATAATCGGGGCGCGTTCGGTGCCTTTATGTGGTCAATCTAGCGCCGTTCGTAGGTTAAGCGAACCACCCCGCTTGCGGAGCGTGTCAGTTTCGCCAGACTAAAAGCCTGCGCGATCGTCTGAGAACCCGAGTACATCGGGATTCCTCTGCCGATGGCGAAAGGCACGATTGACATCTGTATCCTGTCGACTTCGCCTACGCTTAGGAATTCGCCCATAACGTTTCCGCCGCCGACGATCCACGCATCTCCATCCGCGAGCGTACGTAACTCGCGCGCAAACGATGCAAAATCGTCGACGACCCGTGTTTCCAAAT
The DNA here is from genome assembly GCA_019237435.1 of Vulcanimicrobiota bacterium. Taxonomy (GTDB): domain Bacteria; phylum Vulcanimicrobiota; class Vulcanimicrobiia; order Vulcanimicrobiales; family Vulcanimicrobiaceae; genus Cybelea. Next base: position 1,207 of record JAFAHB010000316.1, on the reverse strand, counting down.
CGCAGAGCGGGCGTTCAATCGCTCGATGCGTTAACACGATCGTGCGCATCTTGGGATACGGCCAGGTTTCGTTGTCCTCGAGAAACTTGTACGTTCCGCGTCCCATTACGAGCGTGCCGATGTCGGAGAAGAAGGTTTCGTACCCGTCATCGTCGCCCTCCGGCGCGTCATCTTCGTTGTCTTCAACCGCATCGAGAAACTCAACGCCTCCTTCCGGATCCGCGATGTAACCATCTAGAGATGCAGCAAAAAAGAAACGGATTTTCCCCACTCGTCGTCCCTCCGTCGCGCCTTGATCCCGTATCTCTATAACAAGTTCGACTCTACGCGGGTGGCAAGCGGCCGCGGACTGACCGCCCCGCGAATTTAACACGCGGTAATGCCGTTGGGTGTTCCCCCTGCCGTAACGCGTAAAGCGACCTTCAGAATTTCTTCATGCCGCCCTGCTAACATCGCTCCTATCGGCGCTGCTGCGGGAGGCTTTTCATGAACGTGCGATTGCTGGTTGCTGGAACGATCGCGGGACTCTTTGCATGCGGATGCGCGCAGAGCAGCGTCCCACTGCCGTCGGGCGGGGCGCCGGCGGCTCAGGTGCGCGTAGCAGGTCTGATTCCACGGGCGATACCTCAGCTCGATTTCTTCGATACTCCTTCGCGCGGCTCATGGCCGGGATATATCGTCGCCGGCCCGCAAAACGCGCTCTGGTTCACTGAGGAATTCACCGGCAATATCGGCCGCATTACTACAGACGGACAGATCACCGAGTTCCCCGCCGACGGCCAAGAAGTCGAAGGCATCACCGAAGGACCCGATGGGAATCTCTGGTTCACGCAACCCGGTGCAAACGCGATCGGCCGGATGACGCCGCAGGGCACGGCAACCATCTTTCCGATCCCAGGATCGCCCAACGCCTCGCCGCGCGGCATCACGCCGGGCCCGGACGGCAACGTTTGGTACACCGAGTTTTACGATGGTTGCATTGGCCGCGTCACGCCGCAAGGCGTGATAACGCGCTTTACGCTCCCCGACGCGTACGATAGCTTTCCATGGGACATCAGAACGGGACCGGGCGGTTACATGTACGTTAGCGAATCCGGGACCGATCGCATCGCGCGGTTCGATCTGAAGACGCAGCAATTCAAATCCTCGCTCGACGTGCAGACGCAGAATGCAACGCCGTGGGGTCTGCTTTACGCTCCGGACAAGC
>JAFAHB010000300.1 GCA_019237435.1 Vulcanimicrobiota bacterium | reverse complement strand
GGCGACGATGATGTCACCCGGCGTCATCCGCGAAACATACTCGGCGTCGAGACCTTCGAGCGCGTGTTTTCCAAGCTCGACCTGATCCACGATGTTGCAGTATTTTCCCGGAATGATGACGTCGGTATCGACGTTCTTTCCGTACTTATGTGCGCGCCCGCGCAGCTTGCTTTCCATACGTTTCCTTCTGTCTTTCGTCGCTTTACTCAGGATGAGACGGTCAGCCCGCCCCTCGACTGGCCCCGGGTGACGCTGTAGTGAGCTCAACGTCGAGCTCCCGCGGGTCGGTGATACGGCCGGTCAATGCCGAGGCGGCGCAAGTTGCGGGGGAAGCCAGGTATATTTCGGCTTTCGGTGAGCCCATCCGGCCGACGTAGTTTCGGTTCGTCGTCGATATCGCGCGTTCGCCGTCGCCCAGCGTGCCCATGTGACCGCCGAAGCATGCGCCGCAGCCCGGCGTATTCACCGCGCATCCGGCAGCCGCGAGGGTTGTGAGTATCCCCTCTTGCGCGGCCTGCATCCAAACCTTTTGCGAGCCGGGATTCACGATGACTCGGACGTTCGGAGCGATTTGCTTGCCTTCGAGGAACCGCGCAACGACGCGCAGGTCGTCGATGTAGCCGTTGGTACACGATCCGATGAAGACTTGATCGACTCGAAGCTCGTCGCGCGTCACCTCCGAGATCGGATGGACGTTGTCGGGCGTGTGCGGACAGGCGACCTGCGGCTCGAGTCCGCCAATGTCGATTGCGATCACGCGCTCGTAAACGGCGTCATCGTCGGCGCGTTCCACGATGAAGCGGCGATCCGTGCGTTCTTTGACGTAAGCGATCGTCTTGGCATCCGCGTGGAAGATGCCGTTTTTCGCGCCCGCTTCGATCGCCATATTTGCCATGGTAATGCGCCCGGTGATGGAGAGTTCGTCGACGGTCGTCCCATGGTACTCGATAGCTCGATAGGTTGCGCCGTCGATGCCCAGCTCTCCGACGGTGCGCAGCATGATGTCTTTCGCATACACCATCGGGCCCGGTTTGCCGCTATACACCAGCTTGATCGACGCGGGGACCTTGAGCCACACTTCGCCCAAAACGAACGCCGCGGCAACGTCGGTCGAACCCATGCCGGTCGCAAACGCCCCGAATGCTCCGTACGTGCACGTGTGCGAGTCGCCACCAACGATCAGCTCGCCGGGCGCGACCAAACCTTCCTCCGGCAGAACGACGTGCTCGATGCCTCCCCGACCGACGTCAAAAAAATGCTGGATCTTCTGCTCGGCGGCGAATTCTTTCATCAGCTTGGCGAGCGAGGCCGATTGCGCATCCTTGGCGGGAACGAAATGATCCGCGACAAGGGCGATCTTGCTCGGATCGAAGACGTTCGCCGCGCCTTTGATCTTGCGCATCACGCCGATTGCGACGGCGGCCGAGAGCTCATTGGCCAAAACGAGATCGACTTTGGCGTTGATGATCTGTCCCGGCTCGACGCGCTCCAGGCCGGCGTGGCGCGCCAGAATCTTTTCGGTGAGTGTCATGCCCATGATACCAGCATTATAAGGCGAAGTAAGCCCGCGAACCTACCCATGATGCAGCAAGAACGGCAATTCGGCTTCGCGACGCGGGCGCTGCATGCCGGCTCGCCGCCGGACCCGGCCACCGGATCGCGCGCGATGCCCATCTATCAAACGGCGGCATACGTCTTCGGCTCGACCGAGCAAGCGACGGAGCTTTTCGCGCTGCGCAGCTACGGGCACATCTACAGCCGCATCAGCAATCCCACGGTCGCGGCATTCGAGGAGCGCATGGCGAGCTTGGAGGGCGGCCTCGGCGGCGTCGCCTTTTCGAGCGGGCTTGCAGCGCAGCTGTGCATGGTTCTGGCGCTGGCGGAAGCGGGCGATCATCTCGTCTGCACGCAAAATGTGTATGGCGGCACCGTCACGCAGCTGTCCGTGACCATCAAGCGGATGGGAATCGAAACGACGTTCGTTCCGGTCGAGAATCTCGACGCGGTGCGCGCCGCGATTCAGGCGCGCACGAAGCTCGTCTTCGTCGAAACGGTAGGCAACCCGTCGGGAGTCGTCGCCGACTTGCGCGCCTTGGCCGGAGTCGCACACGCTGCCGGCGTTCCGCTTGTCGTAGATAACACGTTTGCGACTCCATACTTGTGCCGGCCGATCGAGCATGGTGCCGATATCGTCGTCCATTCGGCAACGAAGTTCATCAACGGCCATGGAACGTCCATCGGAGGCGTGCTCGTTGAATCCGGAAAGTTCCCCTGGGAGAACGGACGCTTTCCGCTGCTCTCTGAACCTAGCCCGGGGTACCATCAAAAAATCTTTACGGAAACGTTTGGCGAGTATGCTTTTCTCATGCGAGCGCGTGCTGAAGTCTTACGCGACGTCGGCGCGCAAATGGCCCCGATGGATGCGTGGCTCTTGCTGCTCGGCCTCGAGACGCTCGGTCTGCGAATGGAGCGCCACGTGCGCAACGCGCTCGAAATTGCTGAATATCTCAAGACTCGACCGGAGGTAGCTTGGGTTCGCGAGCCGCAACTCGGCTCGATCTTCACCTTCGGATTACGTGGAGGCCGGGAGGCCGGACGTCGCTTCATCGACGCGCTCGAACTTTGGAGTCATCTGGCGAATGTCGGAGATTCCAAAAGCTCAGTCATTCACCCGGCATCGACGACCCATTCTCAGCTCGCCGACGAGGAGCTGCGCAAAGCCGGCGTCGAGCCGGAGTCGGTGCGTCTCTCGGCCGGTCTCGAAGACGTCGACGACTTGATCTGGGATCTCGGCAACGCGCTCCGCACGGCCGCGAAGCCC
>JAFAHB010000299.1 GCA_019237435.1 Vulcanimicrobiota bacterium | reverse complement strand
ACCATGAAGACGAAGTCGCCCTTCGCGATCTCCACCTGTCCGCCGGCGAACGATTTGGCGTAAATTCCTCGCCGCGTCGACGCGACGATTTCGTCAACGGTCGCAGTTCCGCTCGGCATGTACGTGTTGCACATGCGCGGCTGTGGGACGAAACGAAATGATTGCCGCCGCCCGCTGCCCGTGGATTCGACGCCCATCAGCCGCGCGTTCAGCCGATCCTGCATGTATCCGAGCAGCACCCCATTTTCGACTAAGACCTTGTGCTGGCCGGGAACGCCTTCGTCGTCCACGTTGATGCTGCCGCGTTCTTCGCGAAGGTTGCCGTCGTCGTAGATCGTTACCAGGTCGCTTGCAACCCGCTCGCCGATTCGCCCGCTGTACAGGGACGTGCCACGCCGATTGAAATCGCTTTCGAGGCCGTGCCCGACGGCCTCGTGCAGCAGCACGCCGCCACCGCCGGCACCGACGATCATCTCCATCTCGCCCGCCGGAGCAGGCACGGCGCCGACGTTGACGGTTGCGATCCGCGCGGCTTCGGCCGCGAGCATTTCCGGCGTTTCGCGCTCGAAATATGCAATCGAGGTTCGGCCGCCGTCGCCGACATAACCCGATCCGCGCTCCCGGTTCTCGCTTGCGACGGCCTGCACGCCGAGCGTCACCAGCGGCCGGCAATCTGCAACGAGCCGCCCTTCACTGGTCGCAATCCAAACCTCTTGTAGTTCATCGGTTACATGCGCGTTCACCGCGACGATCCGCGGATCGTAGCGTCGCGCCGCGCTATCGGCGCTCTCCAGCATCGCAACGTAGCGTGCGGCATCGGCGCTTACGGGCGTGTTGTCATCGTAGAGCGAGCCGGTTTGTTCGGTAACGAGGTCAACGCTCTGCACATCGCCGCCGGGCAAAGAACGCGCGATCAGCGATGCCGCATCGGCGGCCTCGTTCAAAGCCTCCGGGCTGAGGTCGTCGGAGCTCGCATAACCCGCAGACTCGCCGACGACGACGCGCACGCCTACGCCGAGCGCTACGCCGTATGAAGCATCGTGGATGCGCCCATCCTGAAGCCGGTAGGAGACCGTTCTTCGCCGCTCGCAGAAGACGTCGGCGAACTCGCCGCCGTGCCGCAGCGCGCGAGCGACGAGCTGTTCGAGCAAGGCTCGATCAAACGGCGCACCGCTTCTCAAAAGGTCGCCAGCCGATCGACGGCACTGACGATCGCCGCATCGGGGTCGGCCGGCGAGCCGTCGATCAGAAATGCAAAAGCGATGCGCCCGTGACGGAACGTGTTGACGTAGCCTGCGAGCGCCGACACGTTTGAAAGATGTCCGCTCTTGGCGCGAACGCGTCCGAGCGCCGTCGTAAAATCGTAATCTTCCAGCGTTCCCTGGCGGCCGCCCAGCGGCAAGAGCAGATAGAGCGACGGCTCGTCGTCGGCTAAGATGCGCGCAAGCGTAATGGCCGCAACCCGGTTCGCGGCGGAGAGCCCGCTCCCGTCGAAGAGGCGCAGTCCCGGCGTCGGCACGCCCAGCCGTTCCAAATACTCTCGCTCGGCGGCAATGCCGCCGGAATCGTCGGAAGCGCTTCCGGCCTCTTCGCCGACGGTGCGCAACAGCTGCTCCGCATAATGATTATCCGAAAAGACAAGCATGTGAGTTTCCAAGGCTTGCAACGGCGCCGAGCGGTGATCCCAAAGGACCACGCTTTCGAGCGGAGCCGCGCCGACGGTTGCAGGTTTCTGCGCGGCGATCCGGCGCTCGGCCAGCATTGCGCTCGCGCGCTGTGCGACGTAATGCGGCACGTCCTGCATCGGCGTCCAAACGCGCTGCTCGACACCGCCGATCTCCTGTTGGGATTCGATGGTGTCGCCGTCGAGCGAGATCGCGCTGGTCGGCGCGGCGTAATCCTGTCCGTTGTCGTCGACCGACCAGTGGGAGTTGAGCGGCGGCCCATCCAACGCAGACGCGTCGACGACGACGCCGCCGTCGATACGCCGAAGACCCGAGCGGCTCAGTATCGCAATTCCGTTGCGAACGTCGGCGGACTGTAGGGACGGATCGCCCGATCCAACGAGCCACAGATTGCCCTCGAGCTCGCCATTCTCCGGGATGCCGTCTTGTGCGGCGAAGAGCGTGTGATAACGATACGTCGAACCGAGCGCATCCAGCGCCGTTGCCGCGACGATGAGTTTTTGGACCGATGCAGGCGCAACGGCGGTCTGCGCGCGATCGTCGTAGATCGTCCGCCCATCCGCCGCAATCACCGCCAAACTCCAACCGGTCGCCCCGCTCAAAACCGGCGCAAATGCCTTATCCAATTCCCCTCGCAAGCGATTGCGATCGTCGTTACTCCACGACACGGCTTGCGCTGGAGCGAAGCTACGTTCTGCCGAGCGACTTCTCAATTTTTGGACAACGCACGAGGTGTTCTTCAAAGCTTGCTTTTCCAAAAATTGAGCTGAGCGATCGCAGGACACGACGTCCTGCGGGAGCGCTCGCGAGGCGGAATGTAGCTTCGCGAACAGCGCAATTGCAACTATCGCGAACAGAGCGACGATGGCAATCGCGCGGCGCCTACGTCCGCGCGATTGCCTCGATCTTCTCCTGTAGCTTACGCTGCTCTGCGCGTAGTTCATCGATGTCGTTTCGGAGAGTATTTACCTGGGCCGGCACCGTCGAGCCCTTTCGAATCCGTATCGCCGCTTCCATCGCGTGGCGGCGCAGGCGTCCGTCAAAGGCTTGCCGGCCTACGCGCTCGAGCGCAGGCACCAGACGCAGGTCGCCGAGCGCTTCAGCAGCCTCGAGCGCCGTTAGCGCGACCAAGAACGACGGGTCGTCGGCGTATTGAGCGAGGGCGTCCACCGCACGTGCGCGCTCCCCCTCCGCGAGCGCCCCGATTCGACCTAGGGCGTTGATTGCGGCGCGTCGTAAGGCCTCGCCGGATTCCGGGCGGGCCGCCTCGAGGATCAGGGGCATCGCGCGAGGGTCCGCGAGCTCCGCCAAACCGGCGAGCGCACCCGCTTCGACGACGTTATTCCACGTGTGTAGCTTCGCCGCGGCGGCGAGTTCGTCGAACGCGCGCTCGTCGCGCGTCTTGCCTAGCGCCGTGAACGCTGCGTTCCGAACGAAGTAGGAGCGATGCGAGCGCGCGGTCGCGATGAGTGCCGTCGCACTTTCCGCATCGCGGAAATTACCCAGCGCCTCGGCTGCGGCGCGCACGACTTTTGGATGTTCGTGCGATAGCGCGTGGATTAAGATCTCACGCGCCCAGGGCGCGCGCGTCGCACCGATCGCGCGTGCGGTTTCCGCCAGCACGCCCCAGAACGTCTCGCGCTCGAACGCCGCGTCGATCGCGGCGCGCGCTTCATTTCCGCCGTCGGCGGCGAGCTCTCGCGCCGCGCGAA
>JAFAHB010000159.1 GCA_019237435.1 Vulcanimicrobiota bacterium | reverse complement strand
TACGCGGACGTCGCCAATCCGCAGCCTGTATTTAGGGTGTCCGATCCCGCGGAGTCTCTTGATGCGGCTGCGGCTCACTTTGGTGGGTTCGTCACGTAAATGCGTCTCGAGAGCATCCAACACTTCCGCTCGTAAAGCGGCTTTTAGCCGCTTCGCGTCTTCGGCCGCCTCGGGCGAGAGGAGGATCTCGAAGCGCATTCTGGCCAGATTATGGCCAGATTCTATTCGCTCGTCAAATGCGATTCAAATCGCAGATCAGTAAGGCTACGTACAACGGAGGGAGCGTGAAGCGTCCAGATGAGAGGCTGCCGTAACCGAAACATCCGGCCCCGGCGCGAACTAGATCGATTGTGCAACTCTTGGCTTCTGCTTTGCTCCTGACCATTTCGATGGTCCCCGGACTCTATCACGACCAGAACGGGCGTTCCCTCTACGCGGCGCTCGACGTTGACGGGCCGGCGGTCGTCAACTGGATCGACCCCGTCAACCAGCACGATGGCGGGCTGCCCGAACTTCCGAAGACGTGGCGGCTACAGCGAGAGGTTCACGAAAAGCGTCTTACCGTCGACGCGCCCGAGGGCCGCCTCGGCGTGTCCCTCTACTATGCCGACCCTAAGCGGCGCGCAACCGTTATCCTCATTCACGGCAATGACAACGAAACACGCGACGTGGGCTATCTAATTCCGATGTTTGCGCTCAACGGCGTCAACGTGGTCTCCTACGATCAGCGAGGAACGGGTGAGTCCATCGGATCTTGGCGAGAAAACGGGCCGGAGCAGCGTGCGTCCGACGTGAACGCGATTTACGATGCGCTCCAGCGCGAGCCGCTCGTTGACGGCAAGCGCATCGGCCTGTGGGCATTCAGCAACGGCGGCTGGACCGCGCCGATCGTATCGCTGCAGCGGTCGATTGCGTTTATGATGCTGGTGGGTGCGCCGGCATCGAGCGTTGCCGACAACATCTATTACGAAATTCGCCAGGAAGGACCACATCGCAGATACGATTCGGCGACGACGGACCAGGCGGTGATGACGGTACGCACCCTGCTCAACGTCGTAGCGGGTACCGGCTCGTGGGAGAACGCAGCCCGGCAGTACGACGTGGTGCGCAATCAGCCGTGGCTGGCCGCACTAAACCTTTCGCCCACGATGAAGATACCGCCGCCGCAGGAGCGCATCGACGCGTTTCGCCGGGCAGATATCTACGATCCGGCGCAAACACTAACGCGCGTGACCGTGCCGACGCTGGCGCTTTACGGCGCGCTCGACCGGGCGGTCGATACCGCGCATGACGCACCGGCTCTGCAGAGCGCCTTTAAGCAAGCCGGCATGACCGATTTCACGCTTCGCACTTACCCGCAGGCCGGACATTCACTGTTCGTTTCGCAAACCGGTTTCCCGGACCAAAAAAGTCTGCCGCATCGGCGCGTGCCCGGCTACACGCAAGCGATGATCGGGTGGTTGCAGGCGCGCGAGTTCACCACCGACAGCGCAACCTTGGCGCTACCCCATCAGGCCCACTAAAGCGCGCACGGTTCGAATACGTCAAAGATCGTTTCGCCGACGGCTCGGCCATAGTGCGGCTCCGTCTTGAGCCCTTGCATAACCGATCCAGCCGGCAAAGCGCGTTCGGCCGAGGCTGCGTGGCTCTTATCGAAACCGATCACGAGCGTTCCCTTGAGCACCGTATAGATGTCGTATTCGTTGTTCACGTGCCACGGATAGACGAAGCCGTCGGGAAACCGGTACCTGAAGAGGACGTCGCACATGCCGCGAATTGCACCGCTCTTGTGGGGAGGCGGATGTGCTTTTCCGGCCACGATAGCATACGTTGCGCCGCTGGGCACGCCCTTGCCCGTCACCGGCATCCAGTGCACGTCGTGTGGAAGGGTGTAAAGTGTGATCGCAAGCACGAGTGTCGTTACGAAGGCGCTCACGCATTCAACTTCGCCGAGGCGCGCCTAGCTACATCCGATATGCCGAGACGTTCGCAAATCGATGTAAATTCAGCCGTTGGTCCACGCCACTGCAGCTCGTCGACGCTGTCGTAGAGCCTTGCGTCTGTTCGGAGCGTTGCGAGATCCTTGAAGAGCAACGCCATTGCGCGGTGGTTGCCCAATACTTCCGGTGGGAAGTCTGCGATGCTGCCGTAGCGCGTAACTAGGGATGCCGCTCCCTTCGCACCGATGCCCCTTATGCCGGGATACCCGTCCGCAGCGTCACCGACTAAGGCCAGGTAGTCGGGAATGAACTCCGGGTCCACTCCAAACTTCGCTCGTACGCCGGCGGCATCGCGAACGGCTTTGCTCCTTCGATCGACTTGTACGATCCGATCTCCGCGAACGCACTGCGCGAGATCCTTGTCCGGCGTCCAAATACAAATCTTCCGAACGCGAGAATCGTGTGACGCGATCCGGGCGGCGGACGCCAGCGCATCGTCGGCCTCGAGATCAACCATCGCCCATACTGCAACGCCCATCGCACGCAACGCATCCTCGAGTGGCCAGAATTGCGCGAGGAGCGCCGGATCGACGCCCTCTCCCGTTTTGTATCCGGCCCACAGCTCGTTGCGAAAAGATTCGATGACGTGATCGGTGGCAACGCCGACGTGCGTGGCTCCCTCGGAGATCATCTGCAGGACCGTGTTAAGCACGCCCGCGACCGCTCCGAATCGCGAGCCTTTCGCGTTCCCCGCGCGTCGCAGGCCGTAAAAGTGCCGGAAGAGCTCGTAAGTTCCGTCAATTAGATGAACGATCACCGGCGAGTCTTCGGCAATCGTCGCGCCGGGGGCTGTCTAGCGGACTAGGCGAAACTCATAGGGCTCGAAGAGGTTAGCTCCACGAATCGCGGGCAAAGGTGTGCAGGTGGCAAAGCCGGCAGTTGAAACGTTTACCGGTTTCTCGGCGCGGGCGCTGAAGTTTCTGCGCGACCTGAAGAAAAATAACGATCGCGCGTGGTTTGCGCCACGCAAGGAGGTTTACGAGCGCGAATGCCTTGCGCCGCTACGCGCGTTGACCGTCGCTCTTGCCGCCGCATTGCGCAAGGCCAAGATACCTATCGACGTAGACCCGTCGCGCGTCGGATTCCGCATCCATCGCGACCTGCGCTTTTCGCGTGATAAGAGCCCGTACAAGACAAACCTCGGCACGTACCTACCGTATCGTGGGATGCGTGGCGCGCCGGGAGGGCTTTACGTGCACGTGGCGCCGAAATCGTCGTTCGTCGCGGCCGCGTTCTACCAGCTCGACAGAGAGCCGCTGCAACGCTGGCGGGAAGCGATGGCTGCCGATCCCAAGCGCTTTGAGACCGTCGTGCAGGCGCTAAAGCGCAACGGTGTGGTGCTCTCTGAGCAAGGAGATGCGCTAAAGCGAATGCCGCGCGGCTTCGAAGCGCTGGCCGAGCATCCGATCGCGGCCTACTTCAAGTTAGCCTCATTCACGGTAGGCCGAGACCTTTCCGACGAGGACGTTATGGACGAAGGACTGGTCGCCGAGTGTGTCGGCTTGGCAAAGCAGGCAAAGCCGCTTCTCGAATATGGCTGGGACGTGTTAACGCGTGCTGATCGCCACGCCGTTGGGGACTGAATAACTGCTCGAAAGCGTGGCATACTTCGTCGGCGAGCCGCCTGCCTTATATGCCCAACGATTAAACGTACTGGCCGCCGCGCCGCAATACTCGTAATCGCCGCCCACGACGTTCTCGCGGCGATCGGTTGCGATCTCGCCCTGGATCAAATCGCAATCGCTGCCGCCTTTATAGCTGTCGTACGTGGTCGCGGTCCCGAGCACACCGTTCGGCGAGACCGGATAGCTGCACGCGGCGGTCGTGTCGCGGCAACGCTGGTCGAAGACGACCCACGAGCGGTGGACGGCGTCCCATTGCACCGCACCGGGGTAGTAGACCGTGCCGCCACTCAGGCCGATCGTGCTGCAGCTCGATGCACTGCAACGCGAGAGCATATAACCGCCCGACGCATTCATACCGCTGACCCAAAGGCTGCTTTTGGGGCCGTAGCCGGCGAAATAGTAGAAGTATTGGCTCGGGTTGCTGACGAGTTTCGGCTGCGTCGACGGGTTCGAGTAGATCAGAACCTGTCCTGGGCCGCTTCCGTCGTTGACGATGTCGGTAACTGCGAGATTGCCGGTCGCCGGATCGACCGCGCATCCGATTGGAAAACCAATGCTGTCAGGATAACGTGCCAGCAGCGATCCCGCGTGCGAGTACTCGTCGATCTCGGTGTTGTTGGTTTCGGTGACGTAGACGTCACCGGCGGTGTCGGAGCACATGCCCTGCGGATTGTTGAAGCCCGCGCCGGTTAACTGGCCCTCGAGCTTCATGCCCGGCAGCGAATAGATGTCAACTTCATCAAGTCCGGAATCGGAAGCGAACAAGAGCCTGCGCTCGCGCCGTGCATCCGCCGAGACCCACGACTTGTGAAGGCTTGGGTGAGCGGGGCCGGGTGGCCGCACACCGGCGAATGCATGGAACGCGCCGGCAATTGCAGGCACGCCGGCGCTGTTGTGAGCCGCACTGGTTTGTAACCCATCGCCGCAACCGGCGCTTAATGTTGCGGCCACCAATACGCTCAACGTCCGAGCGGATAACTTCAAGACTTTCATTCGAGCGATCGACCATTCGCCGCTTGGGCGAACGGGCCTAGCCGAAGGGAGGTCGCGCGCGCTCGGTCTGAAGAATGACCACGCTCCCAGACTAAGGCCCCTTGAAACCGGAGGCGCGAGATGCGTAACTTTGCGAGGTTCGTCGGTTCTTGCGTGCCAGCGGTCATTGCGCTGACACTTCTCGCAGGATGCTCGTCAGGTGCGCTCGGGCCTATCGCGGGCGCGCGGCTTGAAGGAAGCCGGCCAAGCTCGCAGGCGGCTCGCGTCAGCGTTATCCATTCGTTTAGCGGCGCGCCGCTGAGCTCGACTCCGGAGGCGGGCTTAATCGCGGACGGTTCGGGCAATCTCTACGGCACGGCGGTTTATGGGGGAACGCCAAGCAAAGTCCCATGCGATAGCGGATGCGGCGCGGCGTTCGAGCTTTCACCCCAAAAAGGCGGCACATGGAACGAGACCGTCCTGTACAGCTTCAAAAATTCCGAAACCGGGCTTTATCCGAGCAACCCGTTGATCCTCGATGCGGCCGGTAACCTTTACGGCACGACGCCGGTGGGCGGTTCGCAAGGTGTTGCGTACGAGCTCGTTCATCGTGCCGGCGAGTGGCATTACAAAGTGCTTCACATTTTTATGGGCTGCCGCGACGGCCAGCAGCCGGAATCCGGCTTGACTGAGTTCAACGGAAACCTCTACGGCACGACCGTCGCCGGCGGAAACAGTTGCAGCGGCGGGAACGGCACGGTCTTCGAGTTTTCCCACGTAGGGGGTCGCTGGAAGTACGCGATCATCTACCGCTTTCGCTCGTATAGTGACGGAATGAGTCCGCAAGCTGGGCTGACGTACGACTCGTCGGGTAATTTGTACGGCACGACGGCGTATGGCGGCAACAGCAACTGTGGGTCGGGCTGCGGAATGGTTTTCGAGCTGTCGCGTTCGCGAACCGGTCGCTGGTCCGAAAAGGTTCTTCATCAGTTTAGCAAAACCGACGGCGCACTGCCGGATGCGGACCTCGTGTGGGGCCCATCGGGCGAGCTGTACGGCAGCACGAATCAAGGCGCGAATAGCGGCTGCCCGAATGGTTGCGGAACGATCTTTACGCTCACGCGCGGCAAACGCAACAACTGGCGGTACTCGATCGTACACGCATTCATCGAGCAGCAGGGTGGCGGGCCTGCCGGCAATATGGTCTTTGACGAGTCGGGGAATCTCTACGGCTCGACCGTGATTGGCGGCTCCGGCGGCGATGGCGTTCTGTTCGAACTCGCGCCCGCGGGCGGAAAATGGACGTATACGGTGCTCCACGATTTCACCAGCAGCCCCGACGGCGCCGAACCGAATGGTGTCGTGATGGCCGGCCGCGGCAAGTTCTTCGGGACGACGATCGGGGGTGGCGATTATTCGATGGGCAGCGCGTTCGAGGTCGAGAAATAGCGTCGATCGCAGCGGACTTAACGTCTTAGAGCTGCGGTTTTAGAGCCTCGCAATAATAGCGGCTCAGGCGCCAACTCGCGTCGGCCGAAACGCTGCTTTACCGGCTCCTGGAGGAGCGATGCAGCGATCAGTGCCGCGAGCGGCAGCGCAAGAAGCGCCACGGAGAACGCGAACAGCAGGGTGTCGGAAGCGTAGCTGTAGCCTGGCGAAGCGAAAAACGAGTTCATCAGGAACTCATCGTAGAGGAGTCGGCGCACCAAAACGCACGGGTGGCGCGGCGCGCGTTAAACTGCTGCCGCCGGGGCGAGGCGGCGAAGCTTGCGTTCCGTGTCCGAGCCGGGCTCCGCCGTCATCACAACCATGCGCATATCGCCGTCGCCCGGGATCTCGAAGCCGGTGTAATCTAAGACGAGCTCGCCCAACTCCGGATGCATGAAGTGTTTGAGGCCTTCGGTCGAGCCCAACACGTCGTGTTCGGCCCAAAGCTGCCTAAACTCGGGCGACGTAGCGCGCAGCTCCTCGATGAGCTCAATGAACGAGGGATCGTTGGGGTATTTCGCAGCGACGGTGCGGAAGTTCGCAACGCACCGGCGCATGATGCACGGCAAATCGCCGTAGCGGCACTGCGACTTTTCGTCGCGGAAAAGACGCCAGACGATATTGCGGCCCGAACCGGTCTGGCTCGAGAAATCGGCGAGCGCATCGGCACTGCGATTGTACGCGAGCACGTCCCAGCGACGGCCGCGTACATAGGCCGGCGACGGCTCGAGCGCGTCGAGGACGCGGAGGACCAGCTCGCTGACGCGCTCGTCCTCCTGCGCAGCGATGGTTAAAGGAAGTCCGGCGAGGAGATAAAGGTGCCGGCGTTCTTCAGAGGTCAACCGCAGCGCGCGCGAAATCGCCGCGAGCACATCCGCCGAGACGTTGATCGGCAGGCCCTGCTCGAGTCGCGTATACCACGTGGTGCCGATGTTGGCGAGTAGCGCGACTTCCTCGCGGCGCAGGCCCGGGGTCCGGCGACGGGCGCCGTCAGCCAGTCCGACATCGGAGGGCGCGACTTTGGCTCGTCGCGTTCGGAGAAAATCGCTGAGGTCGTGGCGCCGTTCCATACCTGCGTTCAATGGTGATGCTCCCTTGGGTGGCTGTACTAGTGCTAGGATAACCTAGGCTCTAGTCATAGCATCGCACAAACGGTAATCTGAGCGCAAGCTCTCTACAGCTAAGACCACGGAGTCACGAATGTCGGTTGCCGAGCGGATCGTCCGTACCGGCCTTATTCCAGCCCGCCGTCGCCCGGAACCAGCAGCAGCCTCAGCGCCCACGCCGCCGGCGCAAGCGCCATCGCTCATCGAGTATGGAGCGCGCCGCTGGCTGGTCGTGGGCGGCGTCATGCTGGCAGCGCTGTTGCAGACCATCGACCTCACAATCGTTAACGTCGCGCTGCCCACGCTCCAAGGCAACCTCGGCGCGACCGTGGACGAGGCGACGTGGGTACTAACGGGCTACGTAATCGCCAACGTCGTCGTGATTCCACTGACGCCGTGGCTACAGTTGCGCTTCGGCCGCAAAAAGTATTTTCTCGTATCGATCGCGGGCTTCACGATCGCGTCCGTGCTCTGCGGCGTGGCGACGTCGCTGCTCGCGCTTATTCTGTTCCGCATCGTGCAGGGCGCGTTTGGTGGTGGATTGCTGACGGTTGCGCAAGTCGTCATGCGCGAAACGTTTCCCAACGAGCAGCTGGGGCTCAGTCAATCGATCTTCGCCATCGCAACGGTCCTTGGCCCTTCGATCGGGCCTACTTTGGGCGGCATTCTCATTGACAATTTGTCCTGGCCATGGGTCTTCGACGTCAATCTCGTCCCCGGCGTCGTCGCCTTCGTTCTTTTGTTGCGCTACATGCGCGACAGCGGACGCACCCAGCGCGTGTCCGTCGACGTTACCGGCATCGCGCTGCTCATCGTCGCGGTCACCTGCATGCAGTACGTGCTCGATCAAGGGCAGCACGACGACTGGTTCTCCGATCGATCCATTCAGCTGTGCACGTTTCTCGCATTGACCGCAACCGCCGCGTTCGTGTGGTGGGAGCTGCGGGTTGCGCAGCCGATCGTAGATCTTCGAATCCTGCGCACGCCGGCCGTAAGTGCGGCGTTGGCGATTGCCGGCGGACTCGCGGGGATCGTCTTTCCGGCCTTGTTGCTCTTGCCGCAGTTTACGGTGGAGGATCTGGGTTTTACGAGCACGCTCGCGGGCGTCATGATCGGCATCCGCGCCGTGCCGGTGCTGCTGCTGACAATGCCGGTTGCGCGCCTGACGAATATTCAACGCTTCGACTTGCGGTGGTTGATTGGCGGCGGCCTGGCGCTGGCGGGAATCGGATTGCTCTGGCTCGCGGGCAGCGTGACGACACAAAGCGACCTTGCAACGCTCGTTCCTCCGCTACTAGTGGTTGGCGCCGGATCGGCATGCGTCTACTCGCCGCTGCTGGTTGCCGTGATGGGCGCGGTGCCGCCTGACGCCGCGCCCAAAGCGGCAGCCTTTATCGTGCTCGCCTTCCAGCTGGGCGGCTCGATCTCATCGGCGGGAATCGTCGCGTTTGTCGATCGGCGCGAGCAGTTTCATCAAACCATGCTCGCCGCGGAGGCTACGCTTTCTCGCCTGCCAGTCGTGCAGTTCTTGCAGCACGCGACCCCGCAGCAGTTGGCGAACGCAGTCGCGTCCCAGGCTGCCGTGCTTGCATACGACGATGCGTTTTTCATTACCGGCCTACTCGCACTGTTAGTAACACCAAGCGTGCTGATGTTAGCGCGCAAACGGACATAGGAGTTATTCTAAAATTGGAATACGAACTTGCTTGCCAAAGACTCTGTGACGATATCTCGCAGCTGCTCCTCAATCGGCCGGGGCCACGTTCGCTCGTGGCGTACGCCGCCGAGCGCGCGACGCGAGACTTGTCCGCAGCGTTCCACCACGCTGCAGGCCGCCCCGAAGATGCGCGGTGGTCCAACGCGCTCGAAAGCCTCGAACGCTTCCTCGATCTCTGCGACCATTCGCCGGTCGCAAACCCGGCCGCGATGCGCAACTTGCGGACTTTCGCCGAAGAAAATGGCGATATCTTATCGCCGCACACTGAGCTGAAGCGCGCGAGTTGAAGGCCGGCGAGCCGCGCCCTCGGGTCCGCACTGACGAAAAGACGACCGCCGCGACGAAGCGCTACATACCGGTGCGCTTGATGGGAATGTTCGACAACGGCCCTTCGCCCCCGATCTGCTCGATCGTTTCGCCTTGTGCGATGGACCAATGATGAACGCCGGCTGGAACCATGATGAACGATCCGGTGGGCAGCGTCGTGCCTTTCGACTTATTCACAGCATCGCCGGTTCCGAAAAGAAGCGCGCCTTGCATGACGGTAATGTATTCGGTGTGCGAATGATAGTGCGGCTGGTTGACGTAGCCGTCCGGCATCTTCACGCGGATGATGGCGGTACCAGATTTATTCGGATCGCCCACGAAGACAACGCCGGACGTTCCCTTCGCTGGACCGGTGCCCGCGATCCAATGCATATTTTGCGGAGCCATCAGGACCGGAGCGCCCGTCATCGCCGCAACCGCCGCTCCGCCGGCGGCTAAGGACAACCCAGCGAAGATCAACGAAGAAAATCTCATCTCATCTCCTCAACGAAAAGTAAGCAACGAGAAAGTGCTGCTTGCCAGCGTCGCGACCTTCGCCACGAGGCTAGTATCGCCTGGCGCTCAACTCTAACGTGCAATTCACGCAGAGCGGCAGGGTCGCGGAGGCCGGCATCACACTTTGACATATGCTTGAACGGCTAGCGTTCGTGGCCATCGCAAGCGTTTTTGTGCTACCGGGCTGCGGGGGGAGCGCTCCCGTAGCACCCGTGCCCGTCGCGCCCGATGCGGCGTTGCTGCGTGCCGAGGGAGCCGCGCGATATCCGCTCGACGTCGAATTCGTTCCACAAAGCGCAGACTCATTACGCCGTGTGTATCAGCCGGATTGGGCGGGTCCGGTGCTGTTCGCTCCCGGCGAAAGGCCGCTGCGGATCCCCGAGCATCGTTTTCACACCGTCGAAGGCGAGTGGATCGTGCCGAAAGCGCTGCCGACGATTAACTGCTCGAACAAGTACGAACAGGAAGACGGATCCTCGTTGTGGATCGCTATTGACGGCTGGTCGGCGACGTTCGAGGCTCACTATAAGAAGCACGGGCAGTGGTACGCGTATCCGTCAACCGATATTCTGCAGGCCGGAACGGAGTCGGACGTTCCGTGTTATCACGGCGGCCCGCTGAGCAACTATCATACCTCGGCGTATTTTTGGATCGAGTGGTCGGGCGTGAGGAACATCGCCGTGACAAAACACCATCGAAACCTCGCCGTTCGCGCCGGCGATAAGATCTACGTGCGCATTGCCGCGCAGACGTCGGGCCCACGAGCATGGCGCGAAGCAACGCTGTGGTTTGTCAACGAGACAACCGGACACTATCTGCCGCCGCGGACGTTCAACTCGGGGTGCATCGATTGCGGCACGCCCTTCCAGCGCCCGGCCACGCTTTACGGCAACACCGCCGAATGGATAGTCGAGGCGACGTTTTACAGCGCCGATCGCTCCTCGCTGAGCAATCCGCTGGACGATTTCGGGATCGTGAAGATGGATAACGTCTTCACGACCGACCAAAACGGCGTCACTTACGATCTGACCAACGCTCACGGAGCGCGGCGGAACGTCGACTGGATGACCTGGAACGGCGTTCCGCTATCGGCACACGGGACGCTGATGGCTTGCAGTTACATCGACGGGCCGCGGCAAGCGACGTTCGCGCGCGCTCCGTACGTCATCGCAACGCCCGGCCGGCAAGGCGAGCTGGAGCCAAAACCCAAACACTGCCGGCACTGAGCGTCACAAGAACGACAGCAGACGCAAACCTAAGGCAAACAGGAACGATCCGAGGAAGACGCAGACCGGCAGCGTGAGCACCCAGGCCAACAAAATGTTCCGCACCGTGGACGACTGCAGGCCGGAGCGGTTCGCGAACATCGTTCCGGCAACGCCCGACGAAAGCACGTGTGTGGTCGAAACCGGCAGTCCCCACTGGCTCGCCGCCTGAATCGTGCCGTATGCGACGATCTCCGCCGACGCGCCTTGCGCGTACGACATGTGCGTCTTGCCGATTCGCTCGCCGACGGTAATGACGATGCGCTTCCAGCCGACCATCGTGCCGAACCCTAAGCAAATCGCTACGGCGACCTTCACCCAAACGGGAATGTAGTTCGTCGTGGTGTCGAGTTGCTTGTGATACGCGTCGAGTGCTTTCGCATCCGCCGGATTGGGGAAGCCTTTGAGTTTGTTGACCTTCGCGATCGACGCCGAAACCTGATAGATATCGCTGCGAATCGTGCCGCGATCGGCCGGCGCAACTTGCGCGAGCGACGCCCTGCCGCTCAACGCGCTGGTGATTTCGTGGTTGCTCGCCGCCAGCGCCGCCCACGTCGCATCGTTCAACTTGCCGCTCGTCTTCAAGAACGCATTCAGCGTGGCTGAGGCTTGCGCGGCTGTCGCCGTCGCGCCCTTCGCGGTGCGATCGATAATGAGGCTCGCCGATCGGCTCGCCGCCACGATGGCGCTCAGTTGCGTTTGCGACAAGGCGGGATTGAGCGCATAGACGCTTGGAATGATTCCGATGAGGATGAGCATGATGAGTCCCATCCCTTTTTGGCCGTCGTTCGATCCATGCGCGAAACTCACGCCCGTACACGTCAGCACCAATAACGCACGAATCCAGAGCGAGGGCGGCTTGCCCTTCGGCGGCTCGCGATAGAGCTCCGGCACGCGGATCAGCAGCTTCATTAGCAGCAACAGCACGCCGGCCAAAACGAATCCGATGATCGGCGAGAAGATCAGCGCCGCGAGCGTATCCTGGACCTTAGCCCAATTGACGCCGTCCCCAAACGTGTGTGAGCCGGAGATCAATGAGTTGGCAAGCCCAACGCCCACGATCGACCCGATCAACGTATGCGTGCTCGAGGCGGGTAGGCCGAAGTACCAGGTGCCGATGTTCCAGATCATCGCCGAGATCAATAGCGAAAAAACCATCGCGAAGCCCGAGGACGAGCCGACGTTGATGACGAGCTCGACCGGCAAGAGCGCCACGATGCCAAACGCGACCGCTCCGGTCGAGAGAAGAACCCCAATGAGGTTCCACATGCCCGACCAAACGACGGCGACCCACGGCGGCAACGCATTCGTGTAGATCACCGTGGCCACGGCATTGGCCGTATCGTGAAAGCCGTTGACGAACTCGAAGCCAAGCGCCAACGCCAGCGCGAGGAACAAAAAAGCGACGGTGGCAGCGGAAGCGCCGCCGATTACGTGCGCCATCGCACCACATTATCGTCGAGCGGGTTTAATCTTAGATTAAGACCTAGGCCGCGCGCGGTCCGCGAGCGGCGACGCGCGCGGCCTGCAGCTCGGTCATCGCTGCTCCTTCGAGTCCTAAGGCGGTAATCTCGTCGTCGTTCAATCGCTCGTGTAGTTCGGCCAGCAAGAGCGCATGAGTATATTGCTCGGTGTTTTCGCGCCGGTATCCCGCTGCGAAAACGCTCTCGACATAACCAAGCAGCTTCGCGGCCGTTCGGGGATCCGCGCTTGACAGCATCGCCGCGAGGTGTTGAATTGCGCATGCGGCGATTCCGGCATCG
>JAFAHB010000088.1 GCA_019237435.1 Vulcanimicrobiota bacterium | reverse complement strand
GGCTCACCCGCAGACCCTGCTCGCGCTCGATCTCAACGACGCGCCGCTCGATCCCGATCACGGCGCGCCGATGAGACTGCGCGTGCCGACGCAGCTCGGATATAAGAGCGCGAAATGGATAGCGCGCATCGAGATCGTGGGAGGCGTCGCAAACATCGGGGGCGGAATGGGCGGATATTGGGAGGACCAAGGCTACGAATGGTACGCCGGCATTTGAACGTGTCACGCGATGACGCAACGACGCGTTGAAATGCCGTCATGACCCCCCGAGTCCTCGCCGCCGTCGCCGCTTTGGCGACGCTGCTTGGCAACTCTCCCGGCGAGCTGCGCGCCTCCGTGCATGCAACCGCGGCGGCGTATTTGAAGAACATCGCTGCGATCGCTCCCATCGCCGGGCGCGATACGACGTTCGATTACTACGAGCGCCTCAACGACGACGTGGCGATGCTCGACGATCAAACGCTTCCTTCCGGTTATACGACGGCGCAGTGGGCGCAAATGGTTCGCAACATCGCGACGCTCGACGTCAGTCTCGCGACCCAACTCCTTAGCCGGAAGTTTACGCCGATGGCGTCGATTCGCGGGCTCGGCGAAACGTTGGTTCGCTCCTCAAAAGACGGCACGATGCAGCCCGTCGCGGTGTACGTTCCCGATGGTTACGAGGCCGGCCGGCCGGCACCGCTGGTGGTCTTTCTGCACGGTCGCGGCCAATCCGAAACGCAACTCCTCTCGCCGCCTTACGTTGCGGAACTCGCCGACAGCATCGGTGCAATCGTCGTCGCTCCGTGGGGACGAGGTTACTTCGATTTCCGCCCGTCAGGCGATGACGTCTACGACGCGCTGGACGCCGCGCGAAGCGCCTTCACCATCGATAAGCACCAGCAGTTCCTTGCGGGATACTCGATGGGCGGTTTTGCCGCCTTTGGCGTCGCGCTTACCAATCCCGGCGAGTGGACCGCGGTCATGAGCATCGCCGGTGCGCTTTTGAATACCGATTCTTCACGTGTCGTGGCGAAACTATCCCGCACCCCGTTCTACGTGCTCACCGGAAGCGCGGACGATACGGTTCCGACGCAGTTCCCTGCTGCGACGGCCGCCTTTCTTCAATCGGCGGGAATGCGGGTTTCGTTCTACTCGCAAGCCGGCGGGACGCATCGTCTGATCACACTGCTTCCAATCCTGCGGCAGTCTTGGAGCGATATGCTGCGCGGCGTCACGAGGGCGCCGCCGCCGGGCATCGGCAACGTCACGCTTCCGAGCATGATCGACATGCCGAACTATCGCCCGTAGCGTTTATGGGGTGAATCAGCTCTAGCGCCGTGCGCATCGTCGTCCGCTTAGTCGCCTTCGCCTTCATGCTGATGCCGCCGATCGGCGCTTCAGCCGAGAATCTGCAGGCGGCGTTGCGAGCGACCGCCGGCGAGTACGTTGCGAAGATTGCGGCCATCGCGCCGGTCGCCGGCCGCGACACGACGTACGATTACTACGAAAGGCTCGTGGACGATGCCGCCGCGATTGACGAGACCGGCGTTCCGGCCGGTTACACCGCTGTAGCGTGGTCGCAAACCTTAACCGCGACCGCACAACTCGATCTCACTCTTGCGCGGCAGCTTCTCGACCGCTCGTTCCGTCCGATGGCGACGATCCGCGGACTGGGTGAAAGCTTGATCCGGTCCTCTTCCGACGGGACCATGCAGCCCGTAGCCGTCTACGTTCCCAAGAGTTACGCGAGCGGGCATCCGGCGCCGCTCGTCGTGATGCTTCACGGCCGGCCGCAGTCGGAGACGCAGCTGCTCGCACCGCCCTACATCGCGTCGCTGGCTGAGGAGACCGGCGCAATCGTAGTCGCGCCGTGGGGCCGCGGCTATTACAACTTCCGCGGCTCGGCCGCCGACGTCTACGACGCGCTGCAGGCGGCCACGGAGTCCTTCGCAATCGATCCCCGAAGGCGATTTCTCGCCGGCTATTCGATGGGCGGCTTTTCGGTCTTCGAAGTGGCGCCGCTGCACGCGAACGACTGGTCGGCGGTCATGTGCATCGCCGGCGGGCTGCTGGGATCGAACGCGCAGCGCGTCGTTGCCTCGATGCCGCGCATGCCGTTTTACGTGCTGACCGGCACTGCGGACGAGAGCATCCCGACTCAATATCCCACGGTAACCGCAGCCTTTCTGCAAGCCTCCGGAATCGAGGTCTCGTTCTACTCGCAGCCGGGCGGCGAACACCGTCTCGTAACGCTGTTGCCGATCCTCACTCGTGCGTGGGGCGACATGCTGCACGGCGTCGTCCGCGCGCCGCCGCTGCAATTCGGCGGCCTAATGCTGCCGTCATCGATTCCCGCCATGGCGACGCGTCCGTGACGGCTACATTCTGAATACGCCGAACTGCGTGCGCGGCTGCGGCGCGTGCGCCGCGGCGTCGAGACCGATCGCGATGACGCGGCGAGTGTCGAGTGGATCGATGATGCCGTCGTCCCAAAGCCGCGCGGTCGAATAGTACGGATTACCCTCGCGCTCGTATTTCTCCAGGATCGGCGCTTCAAACGCGGCCTTTTCTTCGGGCGTCATCGAACCTTTGACCGTCGAAAGCACGCTGGCAGCTTGCGGGCCGCCCATGACGCTGATCCGCGCGTTCGGCCACATCCAAAGCTGGCGGGGCGAATAGGCGCGTCCGGCCATGCCATAGTTTCCGGCGCCAAAACTTCCGCCGATCACGACGGTGAACTTCGGCACTTCGGCGCAGGCCACCGCGGTGACCAACTTCGCGCCGTCTTTGGCAATGCCGCGATTTTCGTAGTCGCGTCCCACCATGAAGCCCGTGATGTTCTGCAAGAAGAGCAGCGGCGTGCCGCGCTGCGCGCAGAGCTCGATGAAGTGCGCCCCCTTGAGGGCGCTTTCGCTGAAGAGGATGCCGTTGTTGGCCAGGATGCCGATCGGATGCCCTTCGATGTGCGCGAAGCCGCAGACGAGCGTCGTTCCGTACCGCGACTTGAACTCGTGGAACTCCGATGCGTCTACCAGCCGCGCGACGACCTCGCGCACGTCGTAACCGGTCCGGCTGTCCGCCGGAATTACGCCGTAGATGTCGCGTGGTTCGTATTTCGGCGGCTTCGGCTCGATTCGATCCCATTGCCGCGGGAGCTCGAGGTGGAGGTTGCGCACGATCTCTCTTACGATGGCGATCGCGTGAGGGTCGTCGTTGGCGAAATGATCCGCGACGCCTGAGACGCGCGTGTGGACGTCGGCGCCGCCAAGCTCTTCGGCGGTCACTTCTTCGCCGGTTGCGGCCTTGACCAGCGGCGGTCCGCCCAAGAAAATGGTTCCCTGGCCTTTGACGATCACCGTTTCGTCGCTCATCGCGGGAACGTACGCGCCGCCCGCGGTGCAAGATCCCATCACGGCGGCGATCTGCGCGATGCGCTTGCTCGACATCCGCGCCTGATTGTAAAAGATGCGTCCGAAGTGATCGCGATCCGGGAAGACTTCGTCTTGCAGCGGCAAGAACGCGCGGCCGGAATCGACGAGATAGATGCATGGAAGATGATTTTGCTCGGCGATCTCTTGAGCGCGCAGATGCTTCTTTACCGTTATCGGATAGTAGGTACCGCCTTTGACGGTGGCGTCGTTGGCGACCACGATGCAATGCTGGTCCTCGACGATCCCGATCCCTGTCAGGATGCCGGCTGCCGGCGAGTCGTTTCGGTACATGTCGACGGCCGCCAGCGGCGAAAGCTCGAGAAAATCGGAGCCCGGATCGAGTAACCGTTCGATCCGCTCTCGGGCGGTGAGCTTATTGCGGCGCCGGTGTTTTTCGACCGCTTCGGCGCCTCCGCCGGCGCGCACGGCGATGAGCCGCTCCCGCAGCTCCGCAACTAGCCGCTCCATTCGTTGCGCATTCGCGGCGAAATTCTCCGAACGCCGGTCGAGACGCGATTCGAGCAACGCCATGGCGCCGCCCATTCGGCGCATCGCGCTTAGAGCCCGGTTAGACATCGTAAACCGCTCAAGGGGCGCCCGGCGACGGACTCGTAGCTAGGGGGTATGGCCGCGCAGACTCAGGTTGACGTCGGCGGCATCCTGCGTCCACAGGGTCGCCTCGATCTCTCCACCGCGCTAGCAGCGTATCCCGAAACGCTCGGCGAGCGCGGTGCCGCGCATCTGCTTCGCCGCGCCGGTTTTGGGGGATCGCCCGACGAGATCCGCCGTTATGCGGCGATGCGAGCGGGCGACGCGGTAGCGGCGCTGCTCGACGTTCCCTCGGCGAACTCGATCGCGCCGCCGCCCGAAGGTCAGACGGATGGACCGGTTCCCCGGCAGGATGCCCACACGATGATCGAGGGGTTGCAGTTGTGGTGGCTCGACCGCATGCTGACCACGCCCGCTCCGCTGCAAGAAAAAATGACCCTGTATTTTCACGGGCATTTCACCTCGCGCGGCACGCCCCGCTTCCCACGCATCACATACGATCAGAACGCGCTCTTTCGACAGTACGCGACCGGTAATTTGCGCGAGCTGACGCGAAACGTCTCCAAGAATGCGGCGATGCTGATGTATCTCAACGGCGAGACGAACGTCGCGTCGCATCCGAACGAAAATTATGCGCGCGAGCTCATGGAGCTCTTCACGCTGGGCGTCGACAACTACACCGAGCAGGACGTTCGCGAGTCGGCGCGCGCGTGGACGGGCTGGCGCGTTAATCGCAGGACGGATACCGTACGGTTCAATCCGTCGCTGCACGACGACGGTACCAAGACGTTTCTCGGACGCACCGGAAATTTCAACGGCGACGACATCGTTGACATCATTTTCGATCAGCCGCAATGCGCGCGATTCTTTGCCGCCAGCCTGCTCAACTGGTTCGTGTACAACAATCCCGAGCCGCAGCTGGTCGACGGTGTCGCGCGAGTGATGCGCCGTCACAACTACGAGCTCCACCCCGTGCTCGCGACGATTCTAGGCAGCAACGTCTTCTATAGCGCTCGCGCTTACCGCGCGCTCGTCAAGAGCCCGGTCGAGTTCGTCGTGGGCTCGCATAAGGTGCTCGGGCTTCAGACAGTCGCCCGTCCTGCGTTGCCGGCGCTGCAGCTGATGGGTCAAACGCTCTTTGCTCCGCCCAACGTGGCCGGCTGGCCCGGAGGGCAAAACTGGCTCACCAGCGGTACGATGATTGCGCGCCAAAACTTCCTCACGCTCTTGCTGGGATCGCAGACGCTCGACGGCTCGTCGTGGCTGCGCAGCGTGCCGATGCAATCGAAGGCCGCCGCGCAGCAGCTTGCGCAGGCGATCTTGCAGAACGACGTGTCACCGGCGG
>JAFAHB010000007.1 GCA_019237435.1 Vulcanimicrobiota bacterium | reverse complement strand
CTGACTGCCACAACCTTACGCGTTCCATCGCGCAGGCGCGCGGTGTGAACGACTAAATCGAGGGCGCTTGCGATTTGCTCCCGCACCGCGCGAACCGGCAGGTCAAAGCCGGCCATCAGCACCATCGTCTCGATTCGGGAGAGTGCGTCGCGCGGGCTGTTTGCGTGAATGGTCGTCAGCGACCCATCGTGGCCGGTGTTCATTGCCTGCAGCATATCGAGCGCTTCGGGTCCACGACATTCACCGATGATGATTCGGTCGGGGCGCATGCGCAATGCGTTGCGGAAGAGATCTCGAATGCGCACCTCGCCCGATCCCTCGACGTTTGGCGGTCGCGATTCCAGGCGGACGACATGGGATTGATTTAGCGAGAGTTCGGCGGCATCTTCGATCGTGACGATTCGCTCGCGGTCCGGCAAGAACGACGAGAGGACGTTCAGGAAGGTCGTTTTGCCCGAACCGGTGCCTCCGCTGACGACGCAGTTGAGCCGAGCTTCGACGGCGGCGCGTAGGAAATCCATGACTTCGGCCGGCGCCGAACTGCTTTTGATCAGATCCTCGACCGTCAAGCGGTGGTGGCCGAACCGGCGAATCGTCAGCATCGCGCCGTCCACGGCCAACGGCTCGATGATCGCGTTGACTCGCGAACCGTCCGGCAGGCGCGCATCAACCATCGGCGAGGCCTCGTCGATCCGCCGGCCAAGCGGCGTGACGATGCGTTCTATGATGAGGCGCAACTGCCGGTCATCGGTGAAGCGCTTTGCGGTTGGCTCGATCACGCCGTTGCGCTCGATATAGATCGTATCCGGACCGTTGACCATGACTTCGGTGATCTCGGGGTCCTTGATCAGATCTTCGAGCGGTCCTAACCCCAAAGCTTCATCAATGATCTCTTGCCGCAAGCGAGCGAGGTCCTCGGCGGACCCGTGGAACCTGCTCTCCGCGACCAGCTGGGCCGTTATGCTCTCCACCGTCGCACGCAGTTCCGCTAGCCGCGCAGCGTCGGTGTGCGCGATGCTGGCGGAAACCAGGTCGACTTGGCGCAGCAGCGCGTCGTGCACTTCGCGTTTGAAGACGTCCCGCTCGGCTTCGAGCACGGAGTCCTTCGTAGAACCGTTGAGCGCCGGAAGCCGGCGGCGCGAGCCGTTATTCTCGCCGTTCGCCGTATTCGACGACGGCTGCAACGCGGTCAGCGGCGCTTGCGGCGAAAGGGACTCGATATAGCGCTTCAAGTTAGCGATGCTCCGCGCGTAGTTTCGACTCGTGGAGATCGGAACTTCGCCGACGATCCGATTGGCGAGCACGGCCTCGATGTCGCTGCGCCCTACCACGCCGATATCGCTGCGTGCATTCGTTACGAGATCGATTCGATCGGAGGGGATGCCGAATCGGACAAGGTCCGCCAGCATCGATTGCGCTCCCGCCGCACCGAGCAGCGTCGGCTCCAAGACGATGAAGAAGCGCGTCGCGCGTGCCACGAAGGGGCGAACGGCGGCGGCGAAAGGCTGCGGCGCATCCACGATGATATCGGTGAATCCGCGCATGCCGTCGAGGAAGGCTTCGACGGCGTCTTCACCCAGCGCGAAGGCGGTATCGTATCGATCGGCGAGCTCGACGACGGTGATTCCTTCGTTGCGCGCGCTTGAGATCGGCGAAGCGTTGCGCGAAGTGTCGAGCGTTCGAACCATCTCCATGAGCAGCGCGATGCTGCGGCGGCCTGCGAGATCGGCATCGACGAATGCGACGTTTCCTGACTCGCGAAGCGCTCGCGCCAACTCGCGGCAGAGGGTCGTCGTGCCCGTGCCGCCCTTCGAGCCGATAAAAACCGCGATACGAGGATCGGCCATCGCGCGCTCCCTACTGCGCGCTGGCGGGATCGACGACTTTATCGCCGACGATCACCTGAACGGGGCTAGAGAACGTGTGCGACGGGGGCGCGCCGACCGCCGGAACCGGTGCAGGCGGCGGCAGCAGCGGGATGGCCGGCGCCGGCAGGGTGTCGTTTCCAGTGCTCAGCGTTAGCTGCTCGGTGGGCTGCGAGCGAATCGGTTCGCGCGGCGAGCGAAGTGCCAGCCGAATGCTGGCGTTCGTATCGGCCCATGCCAGTAAATCGGCTTGCTTCGGATTCACCGCCAGCGTGACGGTTGCCGCGTTCGCTTCCTCCGGCGACGGGGTTGCCGAAATGTCCTCCAACGCGTTGCCGACGGCAAGCACTAGAACGCCCCGCAGGATCGTGACCGCCTTCCCGGGAGATCCGTTTCCGTGCTGGGGCGGCACGGCGATGACGTCAACGCGATCGCCGGGCTGAATCAATCCGGCGACGCCTTTGACGCGGTCGATCGGTATGCTCACCGCGCGCATGCCCGGCGCCAGACGCACCGGCAGCGCGAAAGCGACGTTGTTCCCGAGCGCAGACGCGGTCAGCTGCGAGCCGGCAGGAATCGTAACGAGCGCCAACGCGCCGATCGCGCGGCGCGGGTCGCCGACCGCATCGGGCTGAAGCGAACTCGCGGAGCGAGTCTCAACGCGAAACATTTGCGACGTGACCGGTTCGCGCGCCGGTATATCCTGCGTAGCGATCAGCACTTGGCGCGGCTCGTTCTGCGCCGGCCGCAGCGACGAGAGATAGGTCAGCGTAAGCCACCCGGTTCCGATCGCCAAGACGATTGCGATCAACAGTGTGGTGCGGCGAACGTTCATAGTTCAATCCTCAAAAACGGCGCGACGCTCTGCGACAGCAGTACCAGCATCGCCCCTAGCGCAAATGCGACGGCGTACGGTAAGGTTTTGGTCTCACGCATACGTCTCGCGACAACGAATGCTATGGCCAGCACTCCGCCGCCAATCGCGGAATAGAGCAGAAACGGCACGCATAACGGGAAGCTAAGCATGCCCGACGCAGCGATGGCGAGCTTGACGTCACCGCCGCCGATGCCCCGTGCCGAATAGATCAGGGCGCCGCCCACCGTCAAGGCCGCCATAACGGCGAGGCTGACCAACGCCGCGCGTATTCCCGAAAACGAGTGAACCGCCAGCGCCGTCAGCGCCAGCGATCCCGTAAGCCAGTTCGGGATTCGCCGAGTTCGGACGTCGGAATAGCTCGCGAGCAAACATCCTGCGAGCGTCAACCATAGCGTCGTCAATTCTTCGGCAAACCTCAGAATCGTACGGGGCGCGATTGCAAACAACCATCGCACCCCGCCGCTTCGAAGGGACTTCGTGTACTACAGGGTAGCCGCGATGTTGCTGAAGAGATTGTTGAGGCCCGTGCCGAGGAGCTTAACGCCGACCAGGGCGACAAGGGCAATGAACGCAACGAGCAGGCCGTATTCGACCATCGCCGCGCCCTCTTCGTCGCGGATCATCGTCTTGAGAGTCTGTAACATTCTATCTCCTTGAATAAGATCGTGTGATGCGGTGGATCGGATTACCAGATTCCTCCTGGAAACGTTTCCCAGGGTACCTTTAGTTCCGGATTCGGTGGACCGATCAGAATCTGGGCGTTGGCGGGCGTGACGCCCGGCCCCGAGGTTGCTAAGACGTTCAGGTAGCTGTTACGGATGTAGTCGGGCCCGATCGGAATGATCGCTTGGAACTTCCCGTCCGGGTCCGCCGCGAGATCGTGCCGGCCCACCAGAACGTTGGGCAGATCGGAGGAGAGCGTCGCGAGAAGCGTGACTCGAACCGGCGCTAACGGCGGCGCCGTGCCCGTCACAAGGAGCGCTTCGGCTCCTTTGAGCGGTTGAACGTTCATCACGATCGTCCCGTGAAGCTCGGCGAGGCTCGTCTGCGCCTCGGCTTCCATTCGCTCACGCGCGGCTATCGCGTTATTGAATGCAAGCCAGGCCTTGCGAGCGTATTGCTCGATGCGAGTTGCAAGGCCGGCTGAGACGTAGATGTCGTTAGAGGCATAGCGCGGCGCGGTCGTGGTCGACTCGACCCGATCGTTGATCTCATAGAGATTGTCTCCGGGCCGAACGATCACGACGATTCCTGGACCGGTGAGTTGTACGGCGCTCGCCGCCGTGAGCCACGAATACTCGAGATGAGCTTCGCGTGCCACGGTACTCAGCGGAACTTCTCGCTCTGTCGGCGCCGCCACGGCGGGTGCCGTGAGCAGCGCGCAACATGCGAAAATCGCCAGCGGACAAAAAGGCCGCATGTAAACCTCCATGCACCTAGTGCGGCTGTATCATGCCATCCCACCGGCTCCGTTGCAACATCGCCGGCTAATCCAACAGCAATTTTTAACTCAACGTACGGGATTCGTTAACGCGTTAACGTCCGAATCCGTGGCATAATGCCTGATGGCGACGGGCGCCTTCCAGCGCGCGTCTATGTCTCATGCTCGGGAGGACCGATGAAGTCATTTACTCACAGGATTGCCGCTGCCCTCGCAGCTTTCGGCTTTGCCTGGTGCGCCGCGCCCGTCATCGCCGACCAGGTGAGCCTGATCTCGATACAATCCGGACACTCGGTCGTGTTGCGGGCGGAAGGCTTGACGCGCGTCGCGGTCGGCGATGGTCGTATCGCGGGTGCGGTTCCGATCGGAACCTCACAGGTCGTGATCAACGGCAAAGAGCCCGGCCACACGACGGTCTTTGTCTGGGCCGCCGGCGGCCGCATTACTTATGAGATTACCGTAACGCAGCAGCAGCTCGACGACGTCGCGCAGATGCTGCGCAGCGCGATAACGGCGCCGAGAGTGGAAGTCATCAGCTTCGATCATTCAATCGTCGTGCGCGGCACGGTGAGCGATGGAGCGCAATTCGAGCAGATCTCGGACATCATCGCGCGATTCGAGCCGATCATCAAAGATCAAAAGGCCGTTATCGTCAACGCGGTAACGATCTCGCAGAACCTCGGCGACCTGCAACGGGCCATCGCGAACATCCCGGGGGCGAGCAACATCCGAGTCGATCCCGACGGCAAGGGCAACGTCATCGTCAGCGGCAACGCGACCGACGCCGTCACGGCTCAAGCCATCCTGGACCGCGCCCGCGGACTTGCGGGGCCTTATCTGGCAAGTGACGGTCAGCTCATCGATCGGCTGAGCTCGCTCAACAACAGCCAGATCGACATTAAGGTCTACGTCCTCGAAGTCGATCGTACGGCTCAATCCAACTTGGGCATTCAGCTCTTTGCGGCGCAGCACGTAGCGGGCCAGCTGGTGCCGAACTTCCTTCCGCCCTCGATCCCGTTTATCGAGTCGCCGACGTTCCCGGGGTCGGGTCTCGGCTTCACGATCCAGCCGTTCTATCGAACGCAGACGCTGGCGCCTACGTTAAATTTGTTGATGCAGGAGGGGCATGCTCGCGCGCTTGCGAGCCCCAATTTGGTCACCAGCCCGGGGAACAAGGCCACGTTCTTGGTGGGCGGCCAGATACCGGTCGTCACCTCGACAACCCTGGGAGCGGTTAACGTCCAATACCAGCCCTATGGCGTGCAACTCAACGTCACGCCTCACGTCCTTGGAAACGGCTCGATCGAAGCCGTCATCACTCCCGACATCTCGGCGCTCGACTACACGAACGCCGTCGTAATCTCAGGTTTCACGATACCGGCGTTGACCGAGAGCAAACTCTCGACCGACGTGATCACGCGCCCGGGCGAGAGTGTCTTGCTCGGTGGTCTCGTTCAACGCATCGAGAGAAAGACGGTCTATAAGATTCCGCTGCTCTCGGAGATTCCGATTCTCGGCAAGCTGTTCACGTCGACGGCGTATCAAAGCCAACAGAGCGACGTCGTGTTCGTCATGACGCCGGAGATCGTCGAACGCTAACACCTCGATGCTGAAAGGGGAAAGCTCGATGCACGCACGTCTCGCGGAACGCGGAACGGTCCTTCCCTTCGTCGCCATCTGCATGGCGGTATTGGCCGGATTTGCCGGCCTTGCCGTGGATGTCGGTTATTGGGAGTACCAGCAGCGTCAGCAGCAGTCGGCGACCGACGCGGCCGCAATCGGCGGCGCTCAACAGCTGCTTTATGCCGGCTGCAACAATCAGTCTGCCGCAAACACGGCCGGACAGAAGGACGCCTCCGAGAACGGCTTCGCAAACGGCGGAAACACCACGGTAACGATTGCCAATCCGGCCGCATTCGGGTCGTACGCGGGGCAAAGCTGCGCGGTCTCAGCGCGAATCAAAACAACGAAAGTTGCTTCGTTCTTCACGCGGTACCTCGGCCAGTCAAAGGGCGTCACCGAGACGACTGCGGCGGTGGCCACCTTGAGCGCCAACAACGATGGCTGCATCTACTTGCTGAGTTCGGGCTCGTCTTCGACCATCAACGGCGACAACGTCCAGGCGCCAAAGTGCGGGATCTTGATCAACGACACGGCCACGTTCAACGGCTCGACGGTCAACGCATATAGTATCGGCTATGCCGGTGGGGCGCCGATCGAAAACGGCTCCTCGTTCACACAAGCGGCGCCAAAGCCAATGCTGCCGATCGCCGACCCCTGCCCGGAAATCGTCGGCTGCAGCTACTTGACGGCGAATCCACCGTCAACAGCGAGCTGCAGTTCCTACAACGCGAATGGCCTCACGGCCGCCACGATGACCCCGGGCTGTTACAACAGCGTGCTCATCAACGGATCCAGCGTTACGATGCAACCCGGCGTCTACGTCTTCAACGGCTCGACAACGTTCAACGGCTCGACAATCGCCGGAAGCGGGGTCACGATCTACGTCACGGCGAGCGGGACGCCGCCGGATTTCAATGGGAACAACGTCAACATCACGCCGCCGACGAGTGGAAGCTATAACGGCGTGCTCTACTATCAGGTGCCGAGCAATGCGCAGGCCCCAATCTTCAACGGCTCGTCGGTGAACTTCGAAGGATTGATTTACGCCCCCGGAGCGATCAACGCCGTCTTCAACGGCGCCAACGGCAACTATCTCGTGCTCGTCTTCGGATCGACCATCTTCAACGGCAGTGGTGCGTTCGACTTTGGCGCTCCGCCGGCCGGCGGCTCGTTGATTCGGCAAGCGGTGCTCGTGCAATGATGCAGCGACTGCTTGAAAAGTACCGCCGGTTGCTGCGTGCGGATTCAGGAGCGAGCATGGTAGAGTTCGCCATCCTTGCACCGGTTCTGATCCTCATGTTGATCGGCTTGATCGAGGTCGGACGCTATACGTACTTTGCGATACTGGCCGGGAACGCCGCTCGCGCAGGAGTTCAGTACGGCGCGCAAAGCACGACGTACGCGCTGGACAATACCGGCATGCAGAACGCGGCGTTGCAGGACGCACAGAACTTAAGCCAGTGGAGTGCGACCGCGACCCACTTTTGCACGCTCAACGGCGCGAGCGCTTCCTGCCCCGCTGCCGGCGCCACGCCGCCGCCGGGGATGCTGTACTACGT
Organism: Vulcanimicrobiota bacterium; assembly: GCA_019237435.1. Lineage (GTDB taxonomy): Bacteria > Vulcanimicrobiota > Vulcanimicrobiia > Vulcanimicrobiales > Vulcanimicrobiaceae > Cybelea. The sequence continues at coordinate 828 of JAFAHB010000007.1, read as the reverse complement.
GCAAGTGAAGATCAATGGAACGTTCCAACCGATGATGGCCTATCCGGGCATACCCAAGAACGTTCCGATCGGCAGCACCGCGACGATGCGGGTGATAGCGCAATGACCGCCCGGCATCGCGAACGCGGCGCGAGCCTTCCGGAAACGGCGATCGTCATGGCGGTCGTGCTCGCAATTCTCTTCGGAATCATCGACTTTGGACGCGCGCTCTATACGTATTCGTTCGTCGCGACGCTTGCGCGTGAGGGCGCGCGATGGGCGATCGTGCGCGGCGCGAACTGCACGATGCTGCCCGCGCCGTGCCCGGCACGCAGCGGCTCGGCCGATATTCAACCGTACGTTCGCAGCCTCTCCCAAGGCGTGACGAACCCGAATCTAATTACGGCAAACTTGAGCTTTCCGTGCAACACGCCCGGATGCGTCGCCCAAGTGACCGTCCAGTACCCATTCTCGTTCTCGTTGCCGTTCATGCCGAAGACCGGCATCAGCATGTCGAGCACGTCGCAGATGGTCATTTCAAATTGACCACTCCGATCTTCGCATGAGCTCGGCGCTTGCGCTGCGCGAAGCGCAGGCGCTCGCGCCTCGCCACCGGCCGGGCTGCGCGACGACGATGCGCACGCCGGGCGGCGGCTTGTCGGCGCTCTTCGTCTTGGAGCGTCACGACCAGCGCTGCGGTGTCGCGACGTACTTGTTGCGCGTCGTCAATGAGACGGGCGCCGCACTGGTTTGCCGGATGTGGGTGGTGGATCGTCGCGGAAACTCGCTGATGCCATTTCCGGTGGTCGTCGAGATCAATGCATTCTCAACGATCGCAACGCAGATTCC
>JAFAHB010000135.1 GCA_019237435.1 Vulcanimicrobiota bacterium | reverse complement strand
CTTCAACCGACCCTTCACGCTCTTATTCCGCGCGGTACGCTTTTCAGACTGGAGAACCCATTTTTCAGCGGCTTTAATGTTTGGCACGGCGAGTATCATAGCAGTCCGTTTCGCCGGGTGTCCAGGGCCGAAGCTCGGGCTTGCTAGGTTGGCTGGAGCAGGATCTTCCGGTAGCTCGCGTAGCGGCTCTCCGCGATGCGGCCCTCCGCAACGCCGGCTCGCACGGCGCAATCGGGTTCTTGCAGGTGCGTGCAATCCGAAAAGCGGCAGTCACGCGCGGGCGCGCGCATCTCGCGAAATGCCTCCGCTAGCATGCGCGCGTCGATCGTTCCCACGCCGAACTCGTTGATGCCTGGGCTGTCGATGAGAAAACCGTCGGCCATCCGATAGAGCCGCCCCGCGGTCGTCGTCTGCCTGCCTAGCCCGTAACGCGAGACCTCGCCGATCGACGAGCGGCCCCCGAGGGCACGAAAGATCGTGCTCTTGCCGACCCCGGAATTCCCGACGAGCAACGCTCGACGACCGGCAATCATCTCGCGCAGCGCGTCGATCGCGCCGGCCTTGGGGTTGATCTCGAGCGTGGGATACTTGAGGTGCTCGTAAACGGCCAACAGCGCACGAGCCCTAGCGACGTCGGCCAAATCCGGCTTTGTGAAAACAACCGCAGCTTCGATGTTCTCGATTTCTGCAAAGACCAGAAGCTGATCGAGCGTAACCAAACGCGGCGGCGGACTAGCGAGTGCCGTAACGGTGACGAGTAAGTCGACGTTCGAAGCCATCGTTTTGGCCCGGCCGCCGGCGCTCCGGCGCTCCAGCGCAAAGGTACGGGGCTCGATGCGTTCGACGAGGGCCTGCCCGTCTTCGAGTATCCGCACGATGACGGCGTCGCCGGGAACCGGCATGAATCGCTCGCCGGTCATGCGCCGAAGCTGTGCGACGCGCAACCCCTGCTCGCCGTCTACGGAAATCGTTGCCGAGTTCTTTCCCGTCGAGACGACCAGCGCCCGTTGCATCGGCGTTTACGAAGCCCTGCTCAGAGGTTTGAAACGCAAGATTGCACGGTGAGGACGGCTAACGATGATGCAGACGTGGTCTACTCAACCTTGCGAATTGATGGAGTCGTCGACGACGAGCGTCGCACGGCAGTGGACGAGCTCGTGCGGCGTGCGGGCGGAAAAGCTTTCTGGCGCATAGCGGCGACCGCCGCCCGGACGTACGCATTGCTCGAGCTTCCGCAGGCGTGCGATCACGCCGCACTCCGCATTGCATCCGGTGGCGTCGTGTACGACAAGCCCGTCATTGCAATGGCAGTTTTCCCTGCGCTCGCCGAAGCCTTGCCGGCGCTCCTGGATGCGCTGGGAGGTCCGGGCCGGCCCGCCGGCGTGCTTTCATGCACGCGGTCCGCGGCGGGCGCCGTCGTGGAGTGGGATCCGGACGTCACGCAAGCCGGACTGATCGCCGGTCTCATCGACGTCGAGCTGCGCCGGTTCGGAAGCGCTCGAATCGCCGAGTTGCTTTCGCCGCTTCCGCCCGCGCTCGTTGCGTCGATTGCTGCAGCCGGCTTGCAAGCGTCGCAAATCGTTCCGCAGCGGATTCTGGAACTACGGATCGATCGTGCTTAGCGCGCTCGGTTACGTCGGCGTTTCGGATGTGGTCGACGTCATCGCGACGAGCGTTCTGATTTATTACGTGCTGCTCTTGATTCGCGGCACGCGCGCGGTGCAGATCCTGATCGGCATCCTGGTGCTCGTCGCACTGCTCGGGGTTGCAACGCTCCTACACCTGAATCTGCTCGGCTCCATCTTGCGCCTGTTGCTCGTCGGAGCTGCCGTGACCATTCCAATCCTTTTTCAACCCGAGCTTCGGCGAGCGCTCGAGCAGATCGGACGCGGCGGCCCATTTCGATTTGAGCGTGCTCAGAGCGAGTCGGGGCGCACGGAAGATCGCGCGATTGGGTTGATCGCCCGCACGGCGTTCGCGCTGGGCCGCGTCCGGCGCGGCGCGCTTATCGTAATCGAGCAACAAAGTGGTTTGAAAGAGTACTGCGAAAGTGGAACGATGCTGCGCGCCAACATCTCCGAAGAGCTGTTGCTCACGATATTCGCCCCCGAGTCGCCGCTCCACGACGGTGCGGTTATCATCCACGGAGAACGTATTGAGGCGGCGGCGTGCTTCTTACCGCTCTCGGAGCAGGCACGTGCGGGAAGCCGCATCGGGACGCGTCATCGCGCTGCGCTGGGCTTGACTGAGCAAACCGATGCCGTCGTGATCGTTGTTTCGGAACAGACGGGCGCGATTACGATCGCACGTGCAGGCCTTCTTTCGCGTCCGGTGGACGAGGAACAGCGACTGGTAAAAATGCTGCTGGCGGTGACCCGTCCGCCGCGTGAACGCCGGCGCCGTGGCGACGTGATCGCGCAGCTGCGGGAGCGTCTAAAAAGCCAGCGCGGCGAGCCGGCGTCCCGCGTCTCTTGAGCGGCGCCGTGGAGATCGTCCGAAACAACTTCGCTCTCAAGGTGCTCGCAGTAGCGCTGGCCGTCGTCGGATGGGCGTATTTTCGGGTGGCGGGAAATCCGCTGGTTGCGACGCCGCAGTTCCAACAACTCTCGATTCCGATTAGCGCGGTCAACCTGCCGTTGGGTTATGTGGCACGATATCTCGATCACGAAGCGGTCGTGACCGTTGCAGCGAAGCGCGGAGAGCCGGCCGTAAAGCCGGAGGAGATCAAGGCGGTGCTCGACCTGTCGAGCAGAGGTGCCGGGGTTTACAACGTTCCGGTGCAGCTGGTGGCGCCCGACGTCGCCGTGCAGAGTTTGAGCCCTGCATCGGTTACCCTGACGGTCGAACGAATCGAGGAGCGTGCGTTCCCGGTCGGCGTACATTACGTCGGGTCGCAAGCCGGCGGCATCGTCGTAAGCTATGCGGCGGTGGGGCCGGACACTGCGACCGTTCGTGCCGCGTCTTCGGTGCTTGCCCAAGTCGCAAGCGTTCGAGCCGACGTCGAAATGGTCAACCAGCCCAAAACGGTTGATGAAATGGTGCGGCCCGTCGCTGTCGATGCGTCCGGCTCCGAGGTCGCCGGACTCTCCGTCACTCCGAACTTGGTCAGGGTGGAGGTACACTTCGCTGCGGGTACTCCGCCGAAGTGACGCTGTTCGGGACCGACGGCATCCGCGGCGTCGCCAACGCCGAGCTCACGCCGGAACTTGCGTTGCGTATCGGCCGCGCGGCCGCCAGCCTGCTGGACGACGACGATCACCGCCCCATCGTCGTAGGGCGCGACACGCGCGTTTCCGGGCCGATGCTCGAAGCCGCACTCATCGCCGGTATCACGTCAGTCGGGCGGGACGCGATCTCGCTGGGCGTCGTTCCGACGCCGGCCGTTGCATGCGTGACGCGAGCGATCGGAGCGGCCGCCGGTGCGGTCATAAGCGCTTCACACAATCCAATTGCCGATAACGGAATCAAATTTTTCGGGCCGGACGGCTTCAAGCTCTCGGATGAGCTCGAAGCGCGCATCGAAGCATTGGTCGACGCTCCCGATCTTCCGCGACCAACGGGAACGGCCGTCGGCGTCGCTCGAGTCGCGCAAAATCTTGGCCGCCATTACTATCGCGAGCTCTACGACGGAGCCTGCGACCTGCGTGGCTTGCATGTCGTCGTGGACGCCGGATTCGGCGCTGCCTACGCGATCGCGCCGTATGCGCTGCGGAAGCTGGGGGCCGAAATCAGCGAGATTAATTGCGAGCCCGACGGAGCACGCATCAATGTTGCTTGTGGGGCGACGGATCTGCGCGGGCTGCAGGCCGCGGTCCGCGCCAAGATCGAGGACGGCCTAGGCCGCGTTGTCGGCGTCGCGTTTGACGGCGATGCGGATCGCGCGCTGTTCGTTGACGAAAGCGGCGCGATCGTCACCGGCGACCACGTGCTCTATGCGCTGGGGCGTTCGATGCTGGCACGAGGCGAGCTCGCCGGCGGAGCTATCGTCGCGACCGTCATGAGCAACGTCGGCTTCGAGCGGGCACTTCGCGCGCACGGTATTGAGTTAATCCGCGCTGCGGTCGGCGACCGCTACGTGCTCGAGGCGATGCGCGCCGGCGCGTATTCGTTAGGGGGCGAGCAATCGGGGCACGTAATCGACTTCCGCTACAATACCACCGGCGACGGATTGCGCACGGCGATTACTTTGCTCGGAATCGTCGCGGCGGAGGGAGCTACGCTGCACGATCTAGTCGCCGACGTCGTGTACGTTCCTCAGCTGCTCGTCAACGTTCGCACCCCACGGCGAGATATTGCCGATCGAGCGCCCGTGCGTGAAGCAATTGCAGCGGCGCAAGCGGCATTGGGCGAGCGCGGGCGGCTCTTAGTCCGGCCTTCCGGCACCGAGCCGTTGATACGAGTGATGGCAGAAGGTGACGACGCAAAGCTGATCGAGCAAATCGTGCGCAGCCTTGCTCACCTGATCGAGCAGGAGGTCGAGCGGCTCGTTTCAACGTAAGGCCGTGAATCGGAAGTTTTAATGCGTCAGGGGAGGTTGCCGAAGCATCACGCCGAAGCGCCCCCCACAGCCGAACTCCGAGAATTGACAGTTCATCGGTAGTTCTTTAGCCTGCATAGGTCACTGAGTCGGAACGCAGGTTCCGAGCGGGGGACATTCCGGTAGGGGTGAATGGGCCGGTCGGCCCAAGGGCGATTCTTTCCCGCCCGAACCCGTCAACTAACCCCGCAAGTGTCGTGAAAGAGGAGCGGTTTCTTGCGTTATGCGTTAGCCATAGGGGCGTTAGCCTTGTTGATCGCCGGTTCGGGCGCCGTTGCGCGAGCCGATGCCGGCGATTCGGTGCCTCAGCTCGATTACACCGGGTCGGCGCTCAACGCCCAAGCCTTGAGCCCGGACGTCGCGGAGTGGACCTCCCGACTCATGGTCACCACACATATCCGCCATCATGGCGGATTCCAGC
>JAFAHB010000304.1 GCA_019237435.1 Vulcanimicrobiota bacterium | reverse complement strand
CAGAGCTGGAATCCGGCGACGGTGCCCATCGGCGTGCTCGATGTCTGAAAATGGCTTACCGTGCCGCTGACGGTTACGGTTTTCCCATCATACGCGGATGGGTTTGCGAGGATGGCCGACGGCATGACGGCGCCGGCCAACATGGCGGCTAACACGAGACGCTGCATCACATTCCTCCCGGCATCATGTTGCAGTCGATCATTTTGTTCAGAAGCGGCCCGGCGACGATGTTCACGAAGTCGGTGCGCGCCTGCGAGTTGGCCTGGAGCTTCGACGACATCCCGCTCGAGCCGGAGCTGGACTTGCTGCCCTTCATTTGCGACATCGTCTGGCCGAACTGACTGCAGCTCTCACCTTGAATTTTCGTGACGAACTGATGTCCGGCGTTGACGGCAACCTTATCGGCCATTTGCTGACGCATTTGCTGCGCGGCGCCGGGCAGCGCGATTGCGCTCAACGCGATGCTCGCCGCTGCGACTATTCCCGCGCGACGCGCGCTTATGAGAGAACGAAACATTATAGCGACCCTCCTTGATAAAATTATTTCGGTCCCCAAGCCAACGGACCCTTGGCCGGTGCGCGTTCAGTCTGCCACCCCGTTGGCACACGGAGAGCGTAGCGTACTTGTATGCACAAACGGCATCTCACTCCAATCGCGAATTACGTCTAGTTTCTGCGCGACACGAAGAGCGTCGGCGAGCTGTCAGAGCTCATTGTTGCGCTAGCGCTTACTCGCGTGGGTTACGTAATAGCTAAGCCGCTGGGCGAGAATGCGCGTTACGATCTCGTAATTGACAGGGACGGAAGGCTGTCGCGCGTGCAAGTGAAGACAGGCCGGCTACGGAACGGCGCGATCCTTTTCAATACCTATAGTTCGCACACCCATCGTAAGGGCGTCGCATGCCGCCCGTACACGAATGAAATAGACTTCTTCGGAGTCTATTGTCCCGAGCTTGGTTCCGTATACCTGATTCCGATTGCAGACACAGCGCGCCTAAGCGGAACGATTCGTGTTAAGGCAACGAAGAATGGGCAGTGCTCCCAAGTTCGATGGGCACAGCCGTACTTGATCGATACGCTCTCGATTCCGGACGTCGTAGTAGGTTCCCAAGCCGGGTGCGTAGTAACCGAGTCCAGTTCAGCGGTGCCGTCGTAGCTTAGTGGTAAAGCATCGCCTTGGTAAGGCGAAGACCGCGGGTTCAATCCCCGCCGACGGCTCCATTTATTGCTTTTTTCGCAGTCGGGCCCGCTAATCGGAGACGTGGCTTCCGCGATCGCGTTTTGGGTGCTAAGATCAAGCTGTGCGAGATAAGAGCTCGCGCTCCATCGGCGTCTGCGAAAGGAGCTAAGCAGATGAACCGTTCGGCTTTGAGGCCATGTGCACTCTTCGCATGCTGCGTCACTATCACGGCGTGTTCGCAAGCGGCTGAATCCTCGCGTTTGCAGTACGCCCCAACCGTCAATGCCGTTGCTGACCACGTTGGCAAGCCGCTTAGCTACCAGGTGTTGTATGGCTTCGGCGGGCCGGACGGAGCGTATCCCGAAGCGCGTCTGTTCGACGTGAAGGGCACGCTCTACGGCACGACAGCGGAGGGTGGTGCGCACGACCGCGGCACAGTTTTTAGCGTCACGACAACCGGGACGGAAACAGTGCTTCACAGCTTCCACGCTAATATGGGTAAGGACGGTCGATTCCCCTACGCAGGTCTGGTCGGCGTAAACGGCACGCTCTATGGGACAACCGTGGGCGGCGGCGCGAACGGCGCCGGTACGGTCTTTAGCATAACGACGGCCGGCAAGGAGAAACTGCTGTACAGTTTTGCCGGCGGTAGCGATGGCGCGACGCCCTACGCAAACTTGATCAACGTGGGCGGTACGCTCTACGGCACCACATATTATGGCGGGACGTACGGTAACGGCACGGTCTATAGCATCACGACCGGTGGCACGGAGAAAGTGTTGTACAGCTTCGGCAGCGCTAGCAACGACGGTGCGAACCCCAAGGCGGGATTGATCGGCGTAAACGGTACGCTCTATGGCACGACGTTCTGTGGCGGCGCTTACGCGTCAGGCCTTTGCTACGTTACAATGAAAGGCACCGGCAGAGGCATCGGCGGTACCGTCTTTAGCATCACGACAAGCGGCACGGAGAGGGTGCTTCACAGCTTCGGCAACGGAACGGATGGCAGCCTCCCCGCCGCACGCCTGCTCGTCGTTGGGGGCACGCTGTATGGCACGACGAGTGCGGGCGGCGCATACGGCGGCGGCTACGGTGGCGGCACGGTCTTTAGCATCACGACGGGCGGACTGGAAACGGTGCTCCACAACTTTGGCAGAGGGACGGACGGCGCGCATCCCTTCGCAGGTCTGATCAACGTGGGCAACACGCTCTACGGCACGACATATTCGGGCGGCGTGAAGCAAGGTTTTGACCGGCATTTTGGCACGGTTTTCAGCGTCACGACGGGCGGCGCGGAGACGGTGCTGCACAATTTCTCCGGCGACTTCTCCGGAACCGACGGCGCGAACCCAATGGCTGGCCTAATCGACGTAAACGGCACGCTCTACGGTACGACCCCGCTCGGCGGCGGGCACGACTTGGGAACGGTCTTTTCGATTAGCCCGTAAATTGCCGCCGATGCTTGGCAAGGGCAGCGGGTGAGCACCTTTTTGCGCGGACTCTAATCTCGCTTTTGGAGGCGGAGCGGTATAATGGAGAGTGATATGCGTTCGTTAACCTTCTCGGCCCTGAAACTCACGGCCGCGTTTGGCGTGGCCGCCACCCTTGCATTCCCGGTCGCCGCGTCGGCTCAGCAGCCCTATGGGCAGCAGCAGCCGTCGTACGCGCAGCCGCCCCAAGCTTCGCAGACGTACTGCAGCCAAACCGCCATCAAAGGTACGCTCAGCGGCTTCGATGGCCAGTGGATCGTCTACATGCGGGACGATAAAGGCTACACCGATCACATAACGCTGCATCAAGGCACGGTCATCAATCCGACGGGCATCAAGCTGCTCGAAGGAATGCGCGCGACGATTTGCGGCTATGCGGACGGCTCGACGTTCCAAGCCAACCAGATCAACGTCGCCTACTCGCCATATTCGCCCTATTACGGCGCCAACGGGCAGCCCGTGACCGGCTACGGCTACGGCGGCGATTCCGGCTACGGTGATTCCGGCGGCTACGGCGATCCCGGCTACGGCGGATTTGGATACGGCGGTTACGGTTACCCCGGCTACGGCTACGGTAGCTATCCATACTTCGGCATCGGCATCAACTGGGGCTGGGGCTGGGGCTGGGGATGGCCCGGCTGGGGTTGGGGATACCCGGGCTGGGGCTGGGGTTATCCCGGCTACTGCTGCGGTTACTATGGCGGCGGTTACTACGGCGG
>JAFAHB010000212.1 GCA_019237435.1 Vulcanimicrobiota bacterium | reverse complement strand
GCGTATGGTGAAGTCGTTGACGGCACGCGCGGGCATCGGAATGAAGCTCATTCGTCCTTCGCGGCTTCGAACCTTTCCGAGAGCTTGACCAAGCTTCCGCTGCGCACCGTATAGGTTCGCACGACATACTTTTTGGGACAGCAGTTTGGCGAATCATCGCCGTAATAGGGAAGCTGCGCAACGATCGCGCCATCGCTGATGCTGACGCTCAGATGACCGCCGGAATCGACAAAGCCGGCGTACGCGAGCATCTGCGCGCTCCGCCCGGCAAAGATTATCTGCGTAAAGATGCCGCCGCTTCCTCCGCTGTCCAGAGGGACGGCGAGCACGTACGTCCCGTCTCGCTGCGTTCCCGCGTTTGCTCCTTCGGGCACGAGATATCCGCCGATGGTTCCCTCGGGCGCATTGCGGACATTGACGTACGGATGCGTCTTCGCGTCGAAGCCGGACGAGAAGATCGTCGAGTCGATTCGTAGCTGCGGCGACGCCGTGACGAGCGCCACGATCGCTTCAGCGCTCGGCGTTTGTACCGGCTGCGCGGCGACGCAAATGGGAAGGAGCGTCAGCAGCGCTGCGAAAGGACCGGCGAGATGTTGAGCCCTGCTCACGTTATCCTCCACATCGGTTTTTGCAACGCAATCGCTCGTGCGTCGTCGCAAGCGACGATCGCGCTGCACGTCCGGGTCGCCGATCGTATCGGGCGTACGCAGCTCGACCGAGTCTATCGAATCGAGCGCGGCGACGAGTCCGAAGCGCTCGTGGAGTTCGACAGCGCTTTCGGCATCTACTCGCTGGAGATCGCGGCGCCGAAATACCGCTGCTCCGCTTCGGATTACCTCTTCTTCATCGCCGGCCACGACCGCAACGTCAGCGAGCGGCTCAACGACGCCCCGTCGCCGGGGCCCTTCGACTCCGCTCAGGGCAGGCGTCAGCCGGTGCTCCTGTCCGGTACCGCGCCGCAATCCTTCATCTACGTCGCGCCGACGTTCGTGCTCTTCGACAAGAGCCTGGCTGCATGCAACAAGCCGTTGCCGCCGCCGCTTCCCGAGCAGATCGTCGTCGAAAACGATCAAGACGCGTATTATGCGGGGCTATATCCCGACGCGGCCGCGCCAACCGGCTCCCAGCAGTTGGCGCTCCGCCTGCGCACGCCGACGCATCAGTACCATTACGTTCGGATTCCTATTCCATTTCCGATTCCGTGGAGCGGCTGGCCGTCGAGCATTCAGTTCAACGTGAGCGAAGAAATGGTGGACTCACTCGCCGGCGATCCGGTCGACACGCTCCTCTGTCCCAAGCTTTGGGAGACTTCGGCCGGCTAACGTAAAAGGCGCGCCTGACGACGCGCCTTTCCTTATTGACGTTCTCGCGTTGGCGAGATTACATCATGTCGTAGCCGCCCATGCCGCCGCCGGGAGCGCCGGCGGCCTCTTTCTTGGGCTCGGGCTTATCGGCGACGAGCGTCTCGGTCGTAAGAATCATCGAACCGATCGACGCGGCGTTTTGGAGCGCCGCACGCGTCACTTTGAGCGGTTCGACGATGCCCGACTTGAGCATGTCGACGACTTCGCCGGTCATGGCATCGAAGCCGAACGGCGCGTCCTTGGAGCGGACGGCGTTCACTTGCACCGAGCCTTCGAAACCGGCGTTGTCGGCGATCTGCCGCGCGGGCTCTTCGAGCGCCTTACGGATGATGTTGATGCCGATCTTCTCGTCGGCCCACGTCGGACCGTGGCCGTTGGTCTTGGGAGGCTCGTACTTGTCGATCGCCTTGATCGCGTGCAGCAGCGAAGCGCCGCCACCGGGGATCATGCCTTCCTGAACGGCCGCTCGCGTCGCCGAGAGCGCGTCCTCGATACGGTGTTTCTTCTCTTTGAGCTCCGTCTCGGTGGCCGCACCGACCTGAATGACGGCGACGCCGCCCGAGAGCTTTGCAAGCCGCTCCTGCAGCTTCTCGCGATCGAAGTCCGAGTCGGTCTCCTCGATCTGCTTCTTGATCATCTCGATGCGGCCTTTGATCGCATCTTGCTTGCCTGCGCCGTCGACGATCGTCGTCTCTTCCTTCGTCACCTTGACGCGCTTCGCGCGGCCGAGCTGATCGGGCGTCACCTTGTCGAGCTTCAGACCAAGCTCTTCCGAGATGACGGTCGCGCCGGTCAGCGTGGCGATGTCCTTGAGCATCTCCTTGCGGCGATCGCCGAAGCCGGGCGCCTTGACCGCCACCGACGTGAACGTGCCGCGCAGCTTGTTCACCACGAGCGTCGCGAGCGCTTCGCCCTCGACGTCCTCGGCGATGATCAGCAGCGGTTTTTGGACTTGCACGACCTTCTCGAGTAGCGGAAGGATATCGGCGATTGCCGAGATCTTGCGCTCGGTCACCAGGATATACGGATCGTCGAGCGAGGCTTCCATTCGCTCGGAGTCGGTGACCATGTACGGCGAAATGTCGCCCTTGTCGAACTGCATGCCGTCCTTGGTCTCCACTTCGGTCTTGATCGTGCGGCATTCT
>JAFAHB010000192.1 GCA_019237435.1 Vulcanimicrobiota bacterium | reverse complement strand
CGGCGCGTACCGCCGCTGAAGCAGAGTCGATCGTTTCGTCATGGCTCAGCCGTCAGAATGTGTTCTTGCTCGAACCGGGACCCAGCCATTGGAAGTTCTTTTTTGGCGCACTTGCGGCTTCAAGGAGCAGCGGTCCACGCGTGACTGATGCGCATCTTGCTGCCCTCGCCATCGAGCACGGCGCCACGCTGTACACGAACGATGCAGATTTCCGTCGCTTCCCGGGGCTTGAAGTGAGGTTCCCCCTGACCGAGTGACGATCGGCATGGGGCGAGAGGCTCCGAGGTGTAACTCCCGAGCCTGACGGAGGTTATTAATATACGTCATGGCTTATCGTTATTCGCCCCAAGGCCAATACGGCGCGCCGCTCGTCCCGGCGGTTCCAACGCAGTCGCTGCTTGCCCAGGTCCTGGGCATCACTGCACTGGGACTGTGCGTGACCGCGCTCGCGGCATGGCTCTTCCAAGGAATCTCGCCGGGACTAGGCCTCATTGCGATGCTCGCCGGCTTTATACTTTTGATCTCGATCAACGCGACGCGGCGCAACGAGGCACTTTCGCTGCTGCTGTTTTACGCCTTCACGTTTTTAGAAGGCGTCGGCATTGCGCCGGTCATCGGCCAATACGTGCGCGCGTTCGGCCCGGACGTCGTCTTCGATGCGGCGCTAACGACTGGGCTAGGAATGTTTGCGCTTGCCGCAATCGTTTACGCGACGGGCCTGGATCTGCGCCGGTTTCAAGGGATCTTTATGATCGCGCTGCTCGGCCTCATCGTCGTCGGCATCGTCTCGATCTTCGTTCGATTCATTCATCCTGAAACGTACGCGTGGCTCACGCTGGTCATCTTTTCCGGCTTGGTGCTGATCGACTTCGCGCGCCTTCGCGCCGGCGGCGACGGCCTGACGGCAGTACAAATGGCTACCAGCATCTACCTCGATGCGATCAACATCTTCCTTGCTTTGCTGCAGATATTCGGGGGACGGCGCTCGAGCAACTAGCTTGCCACCTCGTCGTCCCTCGACTCCGCTCGGGATGACGAGGCGTCCCTCGACTCCGCTCGGGATGACGAGGCGTCTGCTATAATGGAAGCCAGATGTGCGGGATAACCGGGGTCTTCGCACCAGGGCGCGACGCGGCTCGACTCGCGTTCTTTGCGCTCTACGCCTTGCAGCATCGCGGACAGGAATCCGCGGGCATCGCGGCAGCCGACGGCGGCACGATTCGCTCGCACAAGGAGATGGGGTTGCTGGGCGCCATCTTCGACGAGGATATTCTCGGCGAGCTGAGCGGACATATCGCGATCGGGCACACGCGGTACTCGACGACCGGTTCGTCCATCGTGGTCAACGCGCAGCCGCTGCTCGAGCGAACGGAGCTCGGTGACTTCGCCTTCGCCCATAACGGAAATCTGACCAACACCGACGAGCTGCGCGAGTCGCTTGCGCCGACGACCGTGTTGCAGGCGACCTCGGACTCGGAGGTCATGGCTAAGCTGATCGTCGAGTCCAAGGGCAGCATGCTCGATCGCATCAAATCGGTATTGCGTTTGGCCCGCGGCGCGTACTCCATCGTACTCTGCACGCAGAGCGAGCTCTATGCGTTTCGCGATCCGTGGGGCGTGCGACCGCTCTGTCTGGGTCGGTTGAACGAGGGTGGCTACGTCGTCGCCTCGGAGTCGTGCGCGCTCGGGACCGTCGGCGCGCAATACATGCGCGAGATCGAGCGCGGCGAGATCGTTCGCATAGGTCCCGACGGCTTGGAATCGCATCGCGTTGCGACAGACAACGCGCGAGCGGCGCTCTGCATGTTCGAATACATCTACTTCGCCCGGCCCGACTCAAAGTTCAACGAGCGCTCGGTGTACATGGCGCGATACGAGATGGGGCGGCAACTCGCCAGGGAACATCCGGTTGAGGCCGACGTCGTCATGGCCGTGCCCGACTCGGCGGTTGCCGGGGGCATCGGATACGCAGCTGAGAGCGGATTGCCCTACATCGAAGGGCTCATCAAGAACCGCTATATCGGGCGTACCTTCATCAGCCCGGATCAACGCATGCGCTCGCGAGGCGTGCACCTGAAGTTCAATCCGGTTGTCGAGAATCTCAACGGCCAGCGCGTGATCGTCGTGGATGATTCGATCGTGCGGGGCACCACGACGCCTCGGATCGTCGCCTTGCTGCGGGAGGCCGGCGCCGAGGAAGTCCATTTGCGGATAACGTCGCCGCCGATCAAACACCCGTGCTACCTCGGGGTCGACATGGCGACCTACGACGAGCTCATCGCCGCGAACTATTCGGTGGATGAGATTCGGCAGAAGACCGGCGCCGATTCGCTGGGTTACCTCAGCCTCGAAGGCCTCATCGGTGCGGTCGGGCGCAAACGCGAGGAAATGTGCCTCGGCTGCCTGATCGGCAAATACCCCAACGTCCCCGCCGCGCGAGAGATCCACGCCACGTCCGCCTAGCTACCAGTTGGCAGCGCCGATTGGTTCAAGGGTCGGGCTTCCCGGCTGCTACAGTCCCGATGGGTGACGCTGGGAAAGAGAATCGCCGCGCACCGGCGCGCTTTGGGCTGGTCGCAAAACGAGCTCGCTCGACGTGCCGAAGTCAATCATCCGACCCTGTACAAGATCGAAGCCGACCAGCGACCCAATCCCTCGGTCAGCGTCGTCGTTCGAATTGCGCGTGCACTCGGCACGAGCGCAGAGGCACTCTACGGCTTGGAGCGTGACGAGAGCCGCGTCTTCGTCGAGGCGAACAAATCGTCGATGATCGTCCAAGTTCGGCCGCTCGGCGGCAAAGTCAACGATGCAGCCCGCACGCGGGCGCAAGCCTTCGTCACCAGTGCGCTCGAGCGTGCGGGTGCCCGGGTTCGCGACGCCGCGCCTAGCGACGGTGCAGAGGCCGTATCGGAATCACTTTCGCGTGCGGAGGCGGGAGAACTGGCCACGGGCGGCCTTGCGCTGGTTGACGAACTGCAGGCGATTCGACGCCGCCTCGAGGCCTTGGAGGCGTGG
>JAFAHB010000210.1 GCA_019237435.1 Vulcanimicrobiota bacterium | reverse complement strand
ACCGGTACTCTTCGGCAAGGTCGCAATCGAAGTGCGCGATCGTCCCGCGCAGCACGGGCGCGCCGGTCGCGTCGGTTCCGTACTCGATTTCGCTGAACTGGCGCTCGCGCACCTTGCCGGAAAAGTGCTCGGCTAGAGGGCGCTGATCCCCGGCCAACACGTTCACGCAAAAAATACGTGAGCTCGAGATAAAGAGATAACTACGGGCTTCCCGGTTGACGCAAATCAAGAGTGACGGCGGGTTAAGCGAGACGCTTGCAAACGCGTTGACCGTAATGCCGCGAGGTTCGCCTTCTCTCAAGCTGGTGACGATTGTAACGCCGGTGGCCACGCGACGCATGGCTTGCCGGAACGCATCCGTCGCGGTCATTGACGCCGCGCGCCTATCCCGACACCCGAGGGTAGAATTGTGGCGTCAAGCGCGGGATGGGCGAGAAATCGCCGGGCAAAGGGTCGCGTCGCCAAGGAGTCGTTGAAGATCGCAAGTCCGGAGAGTTTGAGCATCGGAATGACGAGCTCGAGATAGGTCCCATATGCGTCGCGATCCGCCGCGACGAATGCGATATCGAGATTGCGATGCGGAAAGTTCTCGAGCAGCTCGAGCGCGGGCGTATTGAAGACTTCGATGTGATCGTCTTCGGCCGCGCGGCTGAAGTACGACCGCGCAACCTCCGTGCGGTGCGCGTCGGGCTCGACCGTCCAAATTCGCCCCACGCCGGGCTGTGCCAGCGCCATCCATAGCGTCGAATAGCCGTAGCCCGTTCCTACTTCGAGAATTCTATTTGCCTGCATCGCGGTAACGAGCGTGGCGAGAAGACGGCCGGTTGCGCGCGGAACGATTGGAGTGTGGTCGTGCTGGCTCCGCAATTCCAGCTCAACGAGAAGCGGATTGGGCGGCTGGTGTAACGCATCGAGCTCTTGCAGCAGCTCCTGCGAAATCATGGTCACGCTTTGGGCGCGTCCTGATTAGCAACCTGCGCGTTCGGCCGCCTTGACGACGTTTCGGAGCAATGCAACGTTGGTAACCGGACCTACGCCGCCCGGAACGGGTGTAATTGCGCCCGCAACGGTTACCGCGCTCTCGTAATCGACGTCGCCCCTGAGGATGCCGTCGACCAGCGTCGTTCCAACGTCGATGACGGTCGCACCCGGCATGAGATCCTCACCGCGAATCAAGCCCGGCGATCCGACCGCTACGACGAGCACCTCTGCCATCTTGACGTGTGGTTGCAAGCTGCTCGATTCTCTGTGCAGGATCGTAACGGTCGCGTCTTGGGCAAGCATCAGCATCGCAACCGGCGCGCCCACGACGATCGAACGGCCGATCATGACCGCTCGCCGGCCGCGCAGCGGCCAGTGCGGACTGCGCTCGAGAAGCAGCATGACCGCTGCAGGCGTTGCGGGCACGTACTCCGTTCCGCTGCCGAACGCCAAATGCCCCTGATTGGTGGGATGCGTGCCGTCGACGTCCTTGTGCACCGGCATCGCGTCGGCGATTTCGCGGATCGCAAGATGCGGAGGAAGCGGCTGTTGGAGCATGACGCCGTGCACGTGTTTTGCATCGCGAAGCTCTTCCAGCCGCTCGCGGACCTGCGATGCCGTCGCTTCGCCGGCGAGTCGATCGACCGCAACGTCGATGCCGACACGAGCGCCGGTTCGCTCGAGATTGCGCACGTAGGCTAAGCTCGATTCGTTCGCGCCGACGAATACGACGACGAGCTTGGGGCGAACGCCGGCTTCACTCAGCGCGGCGACTCGAGCGGTCAGCTCCGCGCGTAAGTCGTTGGCGAGACTTCGTCCATCGAGAATCAAGGCGGGCACGCCGTCGCCGTTTCGTTCGCCGGAGGATGAGAACCTATTGCTGGACAGGACACTCGTCGCGCGCTCCGATATTACGTCGCGAATGTCCCGTTACATCCTTTGGGCGCTTGCGGCGGCGATCGCAGCGATCGCGTTCATCGTGCTCGAACCGTTCTTCGCGCCGCAGGCAACGCATACGGTTGGTCCGAGCGCGCTTAGCGGCGAACGGGCGCCGGTTATTCCGCTACTGGACGATCGCGGGCGGAGCGTTTCGCTCGCGGTCTATCGGGGACGCGTCGTGTTGATCAACTTGTGGGCATCGTGGTGCCCGCCGTGCCGGGCCGAGATGCCGGATCTGCAGCGGCTGGCGAACGCTCACGCGAACGACGGTATCGCAATCGTCGGCGTCAACGAGGGCGAGTCGCCGCAGCGGGCTCGCGCCTTTGCGGATTCTCTCGGAATTCGCTTCCCGATTTGGATGGACGAGACGCAGCGATACGGTCGAACCTATGCTTTGGGTCTCCCCACGACCGTAATTTTGGATCGGCACGGAATCGTAGTGCGCGGCTTCGACGGCGCGCTGACTTACTCGCAAATGGAGGCGGCAATAAGGCCTCTGATGCGGGCTCCTTGATGGGCTTCGTAATGATTGTCGTCGCGGTGACGGTCGCCGTGGCGATCGAAATCGTCATTCCGGGACAAGCAGTTTATCACACCGGATGGTACAACGTTTTGATCGCAGCATCGGTGCTCGGCGCGCTTGCAGCGGCCCGGCGTCGAGTGCGTCAGACTCGATCCACGCGCGCGCGTATAGGAATCGTAGCGCTCGTTACGGGGGCCTTGATATCGGGACTGGCCGGCGTGGCGAGCGGATTGCTCGGGCCCGACAATCAAAGCTTCGTAGGCGCTCCCGGTCAGCGCGTTCGTGTCGAATCGCTCGGCTTGCTGTTCTTTCCTCTCGCGTCCGAAGGCACGCCGGTCGATGCCGTCACGCTGGAACGACCGCTTCACGCCCCAGTCGCAATCGCGCAGCATCGGCGTAACGTTGGAAATTTCATCTTGCAAACCACGCCGCACAGCGTGGTCTATGTCGAAGCGCGCGACCTCAACGGAAACCGCCTTACGATCACTCAACCAACGGGCTCGGCGTTTCTCTCTCCGGTGTTGCTGATGGCACAGCGGCAAACGATTGCCGGAATGGATCTGCCGTACGATTCGTTCAACGTTCCGGCAGCGCGGCGCATCGTCAAAACGGTGATGTTCACCGCGGCGCAATCCGTGATGTTGCTGCACGGCGGGGCCTTGCTCGGGCAGCCGTCGGTGCTCTTTGCCGTCGAAGACGAGAACGGACGCCCGCTCCCGCATGCCGTCGCGCTCAGCTCCGGCGGCCGTCCTGCGCGTGCAGGCGGCCTGATCCTTCGAGGAAGTGTCGCAGACTATCCGTCGGTTGAAGTCGTTTCGGCCCCAAACCTAGCGGCGTCGGCGTTGGGCGCGCTGCTCGTCGTTGGCGGACTCATCGCATTGATCTCGAGCCGCTCGGCTGACCCGCGACGATAGCTCGAACGTTTCGTAGCACGAGGCTGCCCTCGGAAAGCTCGATGCCTTTGGGAGGCAGCACGTAGATCGCCATGAGGCGCGCGGCGCGCGTATCGGGTGGAAAGGGCACCGCGACCGTTCGCCAACCGGGTTCGCCGAGTTGCGCCGCATCGACGAACACGTCTTCATTGATGTCGTTGCGAACCGCGATGCGAACTCGGCCGTCGCTGCCGTCATCCTGCAGGTCGAACGTCAGAC
>JAFAHB010000209.1 GCA_019237435.1 Vulcanimicrobiota bacterium | reverse complement strand
ACGTCTTGCAGCTGATCCACGGTTTTGCGATCGGACAGCGGAAACTGCACGCGAACGTCGACCAAGCCGTTCTCGGCTCGTACGCGCGTCGCGACCGCGCCGTCAATCGCCAAGCGCGCCGCGTTGGCGGCATCCGAGGGCGAAATTCCGAGAACCTCGGCCTTTTGCGCATCGATGTTCACGTTGAGGCGAGGCGCCGCGGCTTCGTTGCTCGTCTGGACGTTGACGCTTCCAGGCGTATTGCGAAGGTACGTCGCGACTTTCTCGGCCGCAGCCGCAATCTCGCTTTCGGGCCCCGAGAGCGAGTAGAAAATCGTGGCGCCCGAACCGCCGCCGTTGTCCCCCGACACCTGAAAATCACCGCCGGGTACGAGGTAACCGAGCTTTCGGATCTGATCGATGATCTTGTACGTGTCGTGGCGCCGATCGGGCAGCGTTTCCGCGTCGAGCCGGGCGTAGTTGTCGCCGATCGCCGAACCCCAACCCTGCGGTTTGCGGCCGACGGTCGAGCTGACGGATTTGATCCCGTCGACTTTCATGATGCCGTCTTCGAGCTGCGTTACGTATTTCGAGGTCGTCAGCAACGGCGTTCCGGGCGGGTAGGTGACCGTCATCGAAATCTCGCCGCTTTGCACCTGCGGCACGAAATCGAAGTTGATCGGACCTAGGATCGGGAGCAGAATCGCCAGCGCGATCGGCAATCCGAACGTTGCGAGCGTGAGCCGGCCGCTTCGGCCCGTTTGGTACGCCCACCGCACGAAAATGCGCGGGATATTTTTGACCGCGTCGGAGCCCCGGCGCGCCCAGATCGCCACCCGCGAGTGACCGTTCGTCGAGGGAGTCCAACGGTAGGAAAGCCTCGTCTCCGGCGTACGCTTGCGCACGATCAGCCCGATGCCGTGCCACAGCGCAGCGATGGCGAGGAAGAGCACGTTGACTGCAATCGTCGCCGTTCCGGCACCCGCCGCGAGCGTGAGCGAGTTGATCACGAGCACCGAACAAACCCACACCACGAAGAGTCCGTGCGCGAGCGCGTACGGCAGCGCTTTGGTCCGGTACCAGGTCAGAATGCGCTCGTATCGCAGAACGAAGAAGTTAAGAACGAGGACTGCCGCGATCATGATCGGCAAGACTTCGCGCAGCTCTGCAATCGGCCAGGGAATGAAGTATGCGAGCACCGCCGCACCGCAGAGCGCGAGCGTTACCTTGAGCGAGCCCAGCGTGTCCATCCATGCCGGCCGCGCTTTCGAGCGCTTGAGCACGCTCCACTTGGCTGCGAGCAACGGGGTTAGCGTAAATGAGACGAGCAGCGAGAACAACGTCGCTACGACGATAACCGCACCGAACTCGCGCAGATACGCGCCGACGATTCCGGGCAGAAACGCGATCGGCAAGAAAACGACCACGTCGACCATCGTGATTGCGACCGCGGCGCCGCCGATTTCGCTGCGGCCGTTGATCGCCGCATCGACCGGCTCTTCACCCAAATCGCGATGCCGCGTGATATTTTCGAGCACGACGATCGAGTCGTCGACTAGAATACCGATGATCAGCGAGAGTCCCATCAGGGACATCGTGTCGAGATGGAAACCGAACAGCTTCATCAGGATGAAGGTTGCGAGAATCGACGACGGGATCGCGATCATGATGACGATGGCGTTGCGCCACGCATGCAGGAAGAGCAGCATCACGAGCATCGTCAGCACGATGCCCTCGATTAGCGACTGCCAGACGCCGTTGAGCGATTTCTGGGTGTAGTCCGCCGGGGCGTCGATCTCGGTAAGCGTTACCTCCGGAAACTGGGCGCCGATCTTCTTGATGTAATCTCGCGCGACTGCGGTGGACTTTATCTCGTCGGCATTGATGTTGCGGCCGAGCTCGATATAGATGCGCGGCTGGCCGTTGAAATGCGAGATCGACGTTGGCTCGACGTGGCTGTCGAAGGCGTACGCAACGTCGCCGATCTTCATGTTCTTGTTGGAGCTGCCGGGGACCATGAGCGGAATTCCGAGCAGATCTTGCGCCGAGTTGACCTCCGCATGTACCGAAACGCTGGTCTCTTGGGTGCGCTGCCGCAAAATGCCGCCGGGCAGGTTCGCGTTGTTGGCGGCCACCGCCGTAAACACGTCGCCCAACGTCGCGTTCGCGCCGATCAGCCGCGCTGGAACCGGCTCGACGTGGAACTCTCGATCGGCTGCGCCGCGAATCTCGACCGTTTGGACGTTCGGAATGCCCTTGAGAAGCGGCTCCAGCTTGTTGTTGGCGAAGTCGGCGAGCTGCGTCTGGGAGAGCGACACTGAGCTGACCGCAAGGTCGAGCAACGGCTGCGATGCGCCGTTCTTTTCCACCGTTGGAGGGTCGAGGTCGGCGGGCAGGTAGACTCGTGCCGTATCCACGGCGCTCTGCACGTTGATCGCCGCCACGTCGAGGTTCGTCCCGAGCTTGAACTGGACGATGATCGTGGCAACGCCTTCTTGGCAGGTCGAGCTGAGCTGATCGAGATTGTCGATGCCGTCGAGCTGGTCTTCGATCGGCTTGACGATGAGCCGTTCCATCTCCTGAGGCGATGCGCCGGCATAACCCGAATAGACAACGACGATCGGAAAGTCGGTCCCCGGCGGAGAGTCGCTGCGGCCGATCTTGAAGAACGATACCGTTCCGAAAATGGCGAGCGCGATGAACACCATTGCGGTGATCACCGGGCGGCTAATCGCGAATCGGGTCAACCACACGTCTGCTGCACCATTACTGCTTTGCTCTACGCTCGGAGCCTGGGAACTGTTTCAAGCCCGGCTGCGAGGCGAGCTCGGCCTGGGGGGAAGGCCACCGTCCACTATACCTGACCGGAACCGCCCCTGTCACGCTCCTCAAACTCGAGCGCCCCGAGAAAGGCGCGCCGAGTCTCCGGCGCGCCTGAGGTCTATCTAACCTTCGTGTGTATTGCCCCGGGCCCGCTGTGGTTCTGCGCGTTCCAGACGTTGACCGTCAAGTGATCGCCCTTTTTGAGGGTCCAATAGCTCTGGCCGTAGGCCCCCGTGAACCCTTTGATGATGATCTGCGTATCGGTCCAGCTTGTAACGTCGAGCCAGACGCTGTCATCTTGCGTGGCACTTACGTATCCGGCGCTCCAGCGCCCGGTCGTGTCCAATATCTGGAGATACCCGGAGTCACCGTTATACGGCTTCATAGTGCCGAAGCCGCTGCCCGAAATGACGATCTTTTGGTATTGCTTAGGCCTGATACGACTGATCTTTGTGATCTTCGGTGACGACCCCGTCAGATGGGCGCTCAAATTTTGCGAGCCGCCGAAAGACGGCATCGACCCCAGACTCTGCGAACAGCTTGAAATAATGATCGCGCCAATAAGCAGATAGAAGTAGCGCACGAAAGCTCCTTTCGATCGGCTCCGTTTGGTGCGCTTTCCTCAACGCCGGCGACGTACCCTCGGCAACGAATCGGCCTCTAACCGGCACCCACAGAACCATACTTGAACGCGCTCACCCTTCGACAAACTCAGGGTGACACGTGGTGCGCAAGACTGGACTCGAACCAGCACGAGATTGCTCCCGCTAGCCCCTCAAGCTAGTGCGTCTACCAATTCCGCCACTTGCGCGCGAGGGCTGTGTCCTTTCGGCGGACCGCGGTTCGCGACCGCTTGCGGGCGGCCCCTGCTTAGGCTTTGAGCTTAGCCGAGGTTGGGGTCGAGGGCGTCGCGGAGGCCGTCGCCGATGTAGTTGATCGCGAGAACCGTAACGAGGATGCAGAGGCCGGGAAAGACGGCCGCCCACCACGCGATCTCCATATTGCTTTGCGCGTCGGAAAGCATATTGCCCCACGAGGCGGTCGGCGGCTGAATCCCCAAGCCCAGGAACGAGAGCGTCGACTCGACGATGATGACGTTTGCGACGTCGAGCGTCGCCTGCACCACAATCGGCGCCACCGCGTTGGGGAGCAGGTGCCGGAAGATGATTCGGCCGTCGTTGTTGCCGACCGCGCGCGCCGCCTCGGCAAACTCCCGTTCTCGCAAGCTCAAGAATGACGCGCGCACCAAGCGCGCGACCGTCGGCCACGAGAGCGCTCCGATGATGATAACGATTACTCCGAAGCTCAACGCCGCCTTCGTGGAGCTAGCCGCAACGATCGCGGTAAGTACGAGCAAGAGCGGCAGGAGCGGAATCGAGAGAAAGACGTCGGTGATGCGCATCAGCGCGTAGTCGATCCAGCCGCCGTAGTAACCGGCGATCGCGCCGAGAATCGTGCCGATCAGCACTTCCATCACAACCGCGGAAAGCCCGACTGCCAGCGAGATGCGGGCGCCATAGAGCAGGCGCGAAAGGAGGTCGCGTCCCACGTCGTCGGTGCCCAGAGCGTGTCCGCCGCAGAGACCCGAGTCCT
>JAFAHB010000075.1 GCA_019237435.1 Vulcanimicrobiota bacterium | reverse complement strand
GAGAAGATCGTAACGCTCGAACTCGAAAAAGTCCTCCGCGAAGTCCGCGCGCAGGAGATGGAACTGAAGGTTACCGACGCCGCCAAGTCACTGCTGGCCAAGAAGGGCTGGGATCCGCAGTTTGGCGCGCGACCGCTGCGACGCGCGATCCAGCGTATGGTCGAAGACGAGCTAGCGGAGGAGATGCTCAAAGGCGCGTTCGGCTCCGGCGACCACATTCTCGGCGACGTCGACCCCGACGACCCCGAGAAACTGAAGTATTCCAAGATCCCGTCGGTCGAGCCGCCCGCGGCGCCGCCGCCGGAACCCGCGGTAACATAAGCGCGCCGGCGTTTCGCCGAACGTAACGCCGCGTGCACGCGCTGGTTCTGGCAGCAGTTTTAGCTCAAGCCACGCCCGGTTCGCTCGCGCTTTCGGCAAGCAGCGTCGCGCTCAACCCAGCGCAACAACAGGTCATCGACGTGACGGGCGCCGCGCCGCCGCTGCAAGCGACGCTCGACCAAAAGCTCGTCAACGTTGGCGTCAGCCCGGACGGCACGAGCGTGACGATTACCGCGACGCAAGCGACCGGCGACGATACGCTGCATCTTGTCGACGCGAACGGCGCGCGAGCCGATCTGCCTATACGGGTCGCATTCAACGCCGGGACGATCGTGCCGCAGACCACGCTTACGGTGACCGGCGATCCGGCCCAACCCGATTGGCTGGCAGCGCAAGTCCGGACCTGGCTGACGCAGCTCACCAAGGCGTTGCCGGGTGCGCAGGTCACAATTGGAGGGGTAAGCACGCCTTCCACGCCGCTGGCGCCGGGCGCAAGCACGCAGGTGACGGTGCCCATACAAATCGCGGGCAACGGGCGGTACTTCGATCAGTCCGGAACGACGACGGTCAACGTTCAGAACGTCGCACTTCCACAGTTCGCGCCGGCGCTGCTCTTCTACGACGACGACCCCGAGCACGTGACGCAAGACGGCGTGCTCTTTCGCGGGAGCGTGACGTTCGCCCAGCCCACGCGACTGTACTACTACCACGACGACGGCGCCGACCCACGCGTGCTGGTCGTTGCGCTAACGAGCCAGTCGCAGGATCCTACCTCGGTCCAGCTCGTTCAGGCTTCGGCCGGCCCCAACATGGACGTCATGCACGTCGGCCAAACGTTAACGAAGAACTTTTTGCTGACGAAAGCCCAAGGTGAGGGCGTCGTCGTAAACTTATCGCAGGATGACGCGTATGTGCTTGCCGACGTGCCGATGGCCGAGCGTCAGCTCGTTGCCGGGACCGTCGACTTCCGGGTGCTTTCGGGAGGCCCCGTCGTGGTGACGGTCCTCGGCGTTTCCGGCGGAATCGATCCGCGTACGCTGCTTGGCAGCCCGGTTCTACAGGGGGACGGTCATCATCGCACCGGCATTTTTCGCATCGCCGGGTTTGGATCGGATACGCTGACGTACACCGCGGGCGGTTCCGATGCGACCGTCGTTCTCGGCGACGCCGATCCAACGCCGCCGAGCGCCGACCCTGCCGCGAGCGGACACGACTACGGCGATTACGGCGTGATTCATGCGATCGACCTCACTCTCACTAATCCCGGGCAAGCGCCGTTCACCGCGTATCTTTATCTGAAACCGCTGGCTGGGCCGGCGCGGGGAAGCTTTCTGATCGACGGAAACACCCTCGATATCGGTTGCGTCCGCGTTCCGACGCCCTACCAAATCACGTCGTTCGATCTAAGCCCCGGCCAGACGTATCACACGGTCGTCCGGACGATGACCGATGGCGGCTCGTTTTATCCGGTTGTCATCGGGGTGAGCGCGACGCCTCCGCAGCCCAGCGCGCCGGCAATCAACGCTCCCGACGGCTGTTTCCCGAAACCGGAGGCAACGCCGGCAGGCTGAGATGACCGCGCCCGAAGGCGAGTCGAAAGTCGTCCTGCTCGTACGATTGCTCAACGCGATCGATCAGGGTCAACACTCATTCGACGATCTCAAAGACCGTATCGCGGAGGGCGGAAAGCGCCCGAGTACGCGCTCGCTGCGGCGGTATCTCGCTATACTTGCGAACGCCGGTTTTCCGTTATACTTCGATCGCGCGGCCAACGTGTATCGATTCGCGGGCGGCTATAGCCTCAAGCGGCTCGACCTCAACAGCGGCGAACTCTTCGGGCTCGTGGCGCTTCGGTCGCTGGGGGCGAGCATCGGCGGCACGATCGGCGCCTCGATTGACGAAGTCGCAGAAAAGTTGGTCGGCAGCGCGGGTCGAAGCGCGCGTGCGCGCGTCGAAGCGGCCTCGCCCGTCGCTTTTCGCCTCTCCGAGATCCGGCTCGACGCGCGGGGGGAGCGCGCCTTCGGTCTGCTCTCTTCGGCGGAGCGCACATCGCGCAGCGTTCGGTTCGAGTATCTCGACAAGGAGGGCAAGCGCAGCTCTCGCACCGCGGACCCCTACGGCTTCATCGTCAATGCGGGTCGCGTGTACTGTGTCGCGCACGATCACACGCGCCGGGACATGCGAACCTTCGCCGTCGACAGCATCGGCAGTCCCAAAGTCCTGACCAAGACGTTCGTTCGTCCCAACGGTTTCAACGTGGAGGCCTACGCGGCGGCCTCAATAAGCGGCGTCCTGCATGCTGACGAGACGACCTCGGTGCGCGTGCGGTTCGCCGCGCGCGTCGCCAAAGCGGCGATCGCGGCCCGCGTCGTTGCCGAACGCGAGGTCGAGCAGCACGGCGAGGACGGCTCGGTGGAAATTATCTACCGCGTTGCCGACGTCGACGAGCTCGTACGCTGGGTCCTTGGCTGGGGGGCGCAAGCGGAAGTTATCGCACCCCCTGAAGCCCGCACCCGCATCGCACAGCTTTCATCAGAAATCTCCGCTAAGTACACCTAACTCCATTCAAGCGAGGAGTAAGCGAAGTTCGTTGGTACGTCGCCACGAACGAAGCGAACATTCGAGCGCCAAAAGTAACGAAGCCCGTCTTGCGACGGGCTCCGACGTATTCACTCACCTGCCTCGCCTGTTTGGCCTTCTTGCGAAACCCCCACTGACGCCGGCTGGGCGGTTTAACCGCTGCTTCGGCTCGTTGCTCATCGCAACGTATCCGGTTGCGTTGGTCGCGAACGATACGCTCGTCGCACTTCGAAAAGTTTCGAAGCTCGTGAATAGTAGCACGCAAAAGCTGCTATCACAAGCAGTCGCTTAAGCAATTCACAAGCTGTCCACAATTATTTTTCGTTATGCACATATGGTGAGGTCCGCAGGGTCCGAGGGTAGGGCTTTATACGGCATCGAAGAGCGAACGCAATGCTGATCTCGACGGTTTTTTTTATCGCGCAGAGCTTCTTTGGAACGCTGCCCATCGACGACATCCGTTGCGATCCTGGGGAGGGCGCAGTCGAGCACATTCACGTCAACCTGCAGCTCTTCGATCGCGGGCGAGCGATCGTCGTCCCCGCCGGAATCGGTATTCCGCAAGGATCCCAGTGCTTGTACTGGATTCACACGCATAGTAACGACGGCTTTATTCATATCGAGTCACCCGTTAAACGTACGTTCGATCTCGGCGAGTTCTTCGACGTTTGGGGTCCGAACTTGAGTTGGACGCAGGCGGCAAGCTTGAGCTCTCCGCACGGCCGGCGTCTCGCAATCTGGGTTGACGGCAAGCCGTGGCACGGACGCGACCCGCGTAGCATCGTCCTTGCCGATCACGAAACGATCGTCATTCAGAACGGTCCGCCGTTTGCAAAGTCCGCCCGCGCGGACTGGTCGAAGCTTTGAAGAGCGTCGAGCTCGACGGTCGCCACCTCACGCTCGATGCCATCGAAGCGATCGCCGACGGCGCGAAGGTTCGGATCGCCGACGCGGCTCGCAGACGGGTTGCTCTCTCGCGCGAGTTCGTCGAAAGCCGGTTCGCAAGCGGCGAGGTCATCTACGGCGTGACGACGGGATTCGGCAAGTTAGCCGGCATCTCGGTCGATCCGGCAGACGCCGTGGCGCTTCAACTCAATCTCGTGCGCAGCCACACGGCGGGCACCGGCGAGCCGCTTGCCGTTCCCATCGTCCGTGCCGCCGGGGCATTACGCGCCAACTCGCTCTCTGCCGGCCATTCGGGCGTAAAGCCCGAAACGCTCGACCTGATCGTGGCGATGCTCGAACGCGGCGTAACGCCGGTCGTGCCATGCCAAGGGTCGGTTGGTGCGAGCGGTGACCTTGCGCCGCTCGCGCATATGACGCTGACGCTGATCGGCGAGGGCGAAGCGTTTTACCGCGGCGAGCGGCTTCCCAGCGCGGTTGCGCTCGTGCGCGCCGGACTCTCGCCAATCGAGCTCGGCGCGAAGGAAGGCTTGGCGCTCATCAACGGCACGCAGGTCATGACGGCGATCGCCGCATTGGGCGTCCTTCGTGCCGAGCGCCTCGCGGCCGCTGCCGACGTCATCGGC
>JAFAHB010000064.1 GCA_019237435.1 Vulcanimicrobiota bacterium | reverse complement strand
CTCGCGCGAGCCTGCGCCAAGCGTTGAGACCATCCTAGGCTTTCTGGATCGACTTAGCATCGTGCCCAGCACGCACTATGCGACCGATGCCGCCGCGCTAGCCGAGCGTCTGGACCATCCGGTCTACGACTGCCTTTATATCGCCGTCGCAGAGCGGGAGCGGGCGAACCTGATTACGCTTGACGCTCGCCTTAGCCGCAAGATGCGTTCCGCGCGGCTCACGCGCCTCTTGCGCCGCTAGCCGATTAGAAGCGAAGCGTGCCCAGTCACTAATCCGAGTACGTGCTGAGCCGTAGTTAGCATCGCTCAGAGCGTTATGGCGTTAGAGAAAACACCGTGCCGATACGGCCGGGACCGCCGCCGAATTGGGTCGTTCCGTAGAGGCTGCCGTTCTTGTAAATCAAGCCGCCCAGCGGATTGTCGCCGTCGCTTCCGTAGCCGAAGTTGTGCACTATGTTCTCCACGCCGCCCGTCGTTATGCTGTAAACGGTACCGGCACCGGCCATGGCGCCGCCGTCGAACGTCGTGCCGTAGAGCGTGCCGCCCGCGTCGACCAGTCCCGCCGTTTCCGGAGCATAGCCATCGCCCACGTTGCCGAAGCTATGAAGCACCGTCTCAGCGCTGCCGGTTGTAATGCTGAATACTGTGCCTGCGTTTTGGCTGCCGCCCTCGTTCGTGGTGCCGTAAAGTGTGCCGCCTACGTCAACGAGCGGCGCGCCGGGCTCGTGGGCGTCGGGTAGCTTGCCGAAGCTGTACAGCACTGTTTCCTCGCCTCCCGGCGTAATGCTGAACACGGTTCCGTAGCCATACATGCCACCAATGAACGTCGTGCCGTAGAGTGTGCCGCCCACATCGATCAGTGGCGCGATGGGGACAGCCCCGTCGGTTCCCGAGCCGAAGCTATGGAGCACTTTCTCCACACCACTGGTCGTGATGCTGAAGACCGTTCCGCAGGTTTCCGTACCGTGGCAATATGCGCCACCTCCCACCGTCGTGCCGTAAAGCGTGCCTTTCACGTCGATCAGACCTGCCTGCGGGTTCGCACCATCGGTACCGCTGCCGAAGTTATGCAGCACTTTTTCTTTGCCGTGCATCGTAATGCTGAAGACGGTGCCGCATGCAAGTTCACCGCAGCCGTAAGCGCCGCCGTTCGACGTGGTGCCGTAGAGCGTACCCTTCACGTCGATCAAAGCCCCCGTGGGAGACCTGCCGTCGATTCCATTACGAAAGCTATACAGGATTCTCTCGACGCCCCCCGCCGTGAGACTGAAGACCGTTCCGCAGCCGCTCGAGCGGTAACAATGCTTGCCGCCCGCACTGGTTGTGCCGAACAACGTGCCGCGTACGTCGAGCACCGTTGCTACCGGCTGCCGACCGTCGGGCGATCCCGCAAAGCTATACAAAACGCTGTAGCCTGACGGACCGGCGCGACGCTCGGTAACGTTGTTCACGTTCGGAGCGAATTGGAGGCGTGATTGCCCTGCAGGTTGCGAACATCCGGCGACGGCGATGCCGCAGACGAATAATGCGCACAGGCTCAGACCTTGAATCTTCATCTACGGCGTCAGTGTAAAGACCGTTCCATTGTTATGCGCTCCGCCGAGCGACGTTGTACCGTACAGCGTACCGGACACGTCGAGCAGTCCGGCTGTGGGGATCGCGCCGTCGCCGGCACTGCCAAAACTATGCAGTACGGTCTCTGCGCCACCCGTCGTGATACTAAACAGGGTCCCGCAACTGTTGTACGGAGGGACGCAGTACGCGCCGCCACTCGCGGTCGTGCCGTAGAGCAGGCCGCCAACGCCGATGAGCCCTGCAGCGGGGCCCGAACCATCGCTGCCGCCGGCAAAGCTGTACAGCACTTTCTCGGTGCCGCTCGTCGTGATGCTAAAGACCGTGCCGTAGCCATAGGCGCCGCCCTGACCTGTCGTGCCGTAAAGCATGCCGCCCACGTCGATCAGGCCTGCATAAGGAGTACGGCCGTCCGTCCCGTTGCCGAAGCCGTGCAACGTTTTTTCGACGCCGCTTTTCGTGACGCTGAAGACGGTGCCGTAACCGGGCGAACTGGCATAGCTGGTTGTGCCGTAGAGGATGCCGCCAACATTGATTAAGCCTGCCACAGGGTCCTCGCCGTCGTTACTACTGCTCCCGAAGTTGTAAAGCACTTTCTCAGTTCCGCTCGTCGTAACGCTAAAGGCCGAGCCGTCGTCGTGCGTGCCGCCGCGCACCGCCGTGCCGTAGAGCAGGCCGCCAACGTTGAGCAGACCTGCTTCGGGCTCGACGCCGTCGCTCGGGTACTGAAAGCTGTACCGCACTCTTTCGGCGCCGGCGGTCGTGATGCTGAAGACCGTGCCGTAACCGGTTGTTCCGCCGTACTCGGTTGTGCCGAAAAGCCTGCCGCCGACATAGACAAGACCTGCCATGACTTGCTTGCCGTCGGTCTTAGGGCTTGGAAAGCTGTGCAGCACTTTCTCCACGCCGCCGGTCGTGATGCTGAAAACGGTTCCGCATTCGACCGACGGGCCGCAGTGCTTGCCTCCATCCGCCGTCGTGCCGTAGAGCGTGCCGCCAACGTTGATAAGCGCCGCTCCAGGTCGACTGCCGTCGGGAGCTGCGCCAAAGCTATATAAAACGCCGTAGCTCAGTGGGCTTGCCACGCGATGGTGAACGATGTTAGCGCTGGGTGTGTATTGGCGCGACAGTCCGGACGATTGCGAGCACGCCGCAACGATTACGAAGCACGCTAATAGCGCGCAGGAGCTGAAACGCTCGGTCTTCATCTGCTTTGCTCCTTTCGCAGATGCGGATCGGCGGATGCACAAGAGCGAGGCCCACTGCGCAGGCGCCCGGTCGATCAATTATAGGCCTGCTTGGCAGGTTGTCAATTAGGCTGGGCCGGTGCGACGGAGCTAGCTTCGGCATCTACCAAGAGGTCCGCGATCGACGAGATGCAAAGCTTCGGCGAGACGTCTGCACGTTACCGCCGTCCGGTGTAGAATGTGCTGGTAGGAGGAGGGCCGACGACGAGTAGACTCACTCGCACCGCTTGCGCGGCCTCAATCGCGATTGGATTCACGGCGCTAGCCGGCTGCGGCGGATCGCCGGCTGGTAACCCGGTCGTTGCACCGGCAGCTGCGCTGAAAGCTGCCGGCGGCGAACTGCTGTACGCCGCCAGCCTAAGCACGATCTTTATCTTTGCGTACCCGAGGAAAAAGTATCTCGAAGAGATCACCCTTCCGCAATCGGGAGGCGGACAACTCTGTTCGGACTCGACCGGCGACGTCTTCGCACCAGTGGGTAACTCGCCGCCCGAAATCGTGGAGTACGCGCACGGCGGCTCGAGTCCGATTGCCGTTCTGAAGAGCCCCGCAAGGTCGTCTCCGTACGCCTGTGCCGTCGATCCGACGACTGGAAATCTCGCCGTAACCAACGATAATCCCACCGGCAAAATCGCTAGCGTGGAAATCTACCAGAACGCGAGCGGTACGCCGACAAGATATAGAGATCGCGGATTCCGTTGGTTTCTTTTCTGCGCCTACGACGACCACGGCAATCTGTTTGCAACCGGCTTCCCCAACCTATCCCACGCGTACGATCTGGCCATGCTTCCAAGCGGCGGTAGCGAGTTCAGGAATATCACCCTGAACAACCGAGCGGGCTCACCGGGGTCTTTCGGACTGCAGTGGGACGGCAGTTATATCACGCTCGGGCGTTTTTCCGGCAGTGAGATCGTGCGGGTGAACGTCCACGGCAAGCATGCCAGAATAGTCGGCGTTACGCGCCTAGCGTTTTCCCCGAGGGAGCCTGTCGTCTCTCAATATTGGTTTGCGGGCGACGTAGTAATACGGCCGATCCATAAGAATTTTTCGCACCTTGGGTTTTGGAACTACCCGCAGGGCGGCGCACCCATCAAACTCATCCATCATTCGTTTGGAGCTTACGGCGCATTAGGCGGCACCATGTCCTTGTGACGTACAGGTCTTAGACGACGCCGCCTGTTGCGGGTGGGGGCTCTTGCGATATCGAGCGGTCGTACAGCGAATCCATCAGATGGTGCGTTCCCAATGCGTGGGCGAAGAGCTGTGCGTCGGCCGGTGTCGGGAGGCAATCCGGGTCGGGCTTCAGCGTTTCGTCCAGCAGGCTCAGATACGTTTCCAATGAGTGCGCACACGATAGCGTAGACTGCACCTTCCCGGTCGAATCAAAGAGCGATAGCACGTCCACGTGCCGATATCCGAAGACATCGGGCGGCAAATTTGGCACGATGTCTGGAGCGTTGACGATCCGCCACGACGTTAGGCCGAGAGCGTTGAAGGCCTCGACGAAGGCAGAGTCACCCACCCGCGGCGACGCAAACGAGCAAAACAGCGGGCTTCGAATTCCGTAGTTGGTTACATTGTCGAGCACGTACAACGTCAGAAGCGCGGCGCCAAGGCTATGGCCGGTAACGATCAGAGCTGCCGTCGCCGGCAGTACGGGCGGCCCATCGCCGCTAAGCGCGGAAGCGCGCGTCGCTTGTCGTCGCTGAATTACGTCCGATATCTGTTGAGCGAATCCACCCTCTTGGATCAACGACCTCGGCACGTCGCCTGCGGCGGGCACGGTGACGACCTCGAGCGTGTCATAAATGCGTTCGAATCCATACGCTACGTTGCCGGCAGCCGGCACCTGTGCGAAGGGAACCATGGTTGCGTGAAAATTATCCCACCATTCAATCGGATTCGACGTTCCACGCAGCGCGAGCACAAAGACGTTTTCAGGCGTACTTTGCTGCGCCAGAAAGCCGTAGAAATTCGGGCCGGCGGCATCGCGCACGAAGTCGGTCATTTGAATCCACGCGATCAGCTGGTATCCCTCGGGAATGCCCTGCGGCGCCGGCGTCAGGTTGTTGGGATCGGCGTTATACATTGCATAAGCAGCTTGCACGAACGCGCCGTAAGCTGCGGCCGTCTTGGGATCAAGCGGAGCACCCATCTAGCGACCTCCGCCGGATACTTTCTGCACGGAACCTGGCGACCTTTTGAAGCGATCGACCGCGCGACGAGCGGCGGTGCTACGCCGAGCGGGGTCGAAGGGCGATGCGGGATGATACCTTCGCATCTCGAGTGCTCGCGGGATGCATCGCATCGCGTCGCCCTTCGGCACGCTCAGGGTGACACGACACTTGCCACGGTGTGTCCGAACGACGGGGCTCCGTGGCTCGTTCGCTACGACGGCGCGCGTTTGTCGCGCGAAAGCGTCAGAGATCGCGCGTGGACGATGTGGCGCTATCGCGAGATGCTTCCGATCGCCGAGGGCGAGGAGCCGATCACGCTCGGCGAAGGCGGAACGCCGCTGCTCGCCCTGCATCGCGTCGCGGACGAGCTCGAGTTAGGCGAGCTGTACGTCAAAGACGA
>JAFAHB010000175.1 GCA_019237435.1 Vulcanimicrobiota bacterium | reverse complement strand
ACTGCCAGTATGCACCCCACGCCTCCTTTGCCCACATCGCGCCGGTGATGATGCCGATCGAAATTAGCGGTAGGCCGATTGCGACGGCTCGATTGACGATCACGTCGAGCTGCACCAGCGAGGGCAGAGCGGATAACCAGCGCGCGATCGGATTGCCGGCATGCGCAGCGGCGGCGAGTGCGGGAGTATCGCGAAGCATGCTCGTGGAGAACTCGGCGGGATCGGCACTCGCGATCGTGCTCATGGCAGGCCCGAGCGGCAGATCCGACGCCATCGTCACTCCGGCGTTGCCGGCGACTGCCCGGGCGCCTCGTCCACGTAAGCTCTGTTCGGCGTAATACTTGATCAAATACATGCACGAGAAGACGAATGCAACGAGGAAAGCGGCATACGACGACACGACGATCGGTACGTGAATCTTCGCCCAATACGATTGCAGCGAGGGAACCGGCGGCATCGTGCCCTCGTACCACGTGACGCCGTATGCCAGAAAAATCGCCGCCAGCGCGAGCACGAAACCGCCCGCGAACCAAAGCCTGTAGCGAAACGCAAAGCCGAGGTAGATTGCAACCGACATCGCCGTAAAGAGCGAAAGCGAGCCGTAGAGGTTGAGCAGCGGCCAGACTCCCGTCAGCTCCCAGCGCGCAAAAAGCTGGGCGAACTGCGCGACGCATCCAAGTACGGCCAGCGGTATTCCGACGTCGCGCAGCCATGGCGTGCGCGCGAAGAAATAACCGAGCAAGGCGAGCGCTCCCAGGGTGTAGGACGCCAGGGCAACCGCGATGAGGATTTCGTCTAAGGGCATCGTTTCAATTGTGCCACGATTCGAGCGAATTCGCCAGCGAAAACGTCGTAGCCCTTGACCGTCGTTGCAGCCGCGCCCACGCACGCCACGTTTGGCGCAACTTGATCGACGCGCAGATAGAGACGCGCCGGAAGAAAGTAAAACGAGATCACCAGGCCCGCGAGCAGGACGAACGCTCCGATCCCGACGAGGGGAACGCCGGGGTCGTTCCGGTATTGGAATCCGCTATAGAGCACGTAACGCTGCGGCGTAACGCGCCAGCCGCCGCCGAGATCGAGCGATGAGCCAAGCGGTACCAGTGCCTCACCGATCGCGTTCCCGGCTTGCGATGCGGAGAGAACGACGGCGGGATCGTTGACGCGCGGATCGGCCGTCGGCATGCCGCTCTGCTTGTCGACCGTCGGCGCGAAGCGCTCGTAGAGAACGCTGCGCGAGGCGTCCGGAAGGTCGAGCGACTCTCCCTCCAGCAGCGTGCGGCCGGAGAGCGACGGATCGAGGCGCCCGTCGTGCGTCACACGAAAGCGCATGCCGAAGCCGTAGCTCGCCTGATAGTAGAGCGTTCCATCGATATCGATCGGATG
This sequence comes from Vulcanimicrobiota bacterium, assembly GCA_019237435.1. Lineage (GTDB taxonomy): Bacteria > Vulcanimicrobiota > Vulcanimicrobiia > Vulcanimicrobiales > Vulcanimicrobiaceae > Cybelea. The sequence continues at coordinate 4,319 of JAFAHB010000175.1, read as the reverse complement.
GTTGACGCGAACCGTCAAATGCTTGGGGTTGCCGTCTCTTCCGATCGCCGTAACGCGTGAGACGTAGTCGATCGGCTGATACACCATACCGCTTTTGGTCATGATCGGATCGATCGCGTACGCGAAATTGTCAAGCCGGACCAACGCGTGGGTTTGCGGGACCTCACGCGTCTCTCCGGTGAGAATCGCCATTTCACCCGAAAAGCCGCGGGCCCAGTAGAGCGTGGTGCCGGCCGCGACGATCACGAAGCCGGCATGCGCGATCAGTACGCCGCGGCGCGCCCAGTTGTGCTTGTCGGCAAAGCTCCATTCGACGCCACCGAAGATCCGCTCGCGCGTATGCCAGCCGCGGCGCCGCAGCGAATCGGCGAGACGCCCGCGCACCTCGTCGGCGTCGCCCGGAGTCTCGAAGCTTGCGTGAAGCGGCATCTTCTCGACGCTGACGGGACGCAGTGGCGGAAGCCGTGCCGGAATGACCCGCTTGAACGTGCAGACGGCGAGCGAAAGCAGAATCAAGCCGATGATTCCGACGTACCACGGCGAGTGATAGATATTGTCGAAGTCGAGCCGCAGAATGGCCCGCGCGATCGGCGCCGTATAGCTTTGGAAGTATAGGCTCGGATCTTGCCCCTGATCGACGATGACGCCGATCAGCGTCAAGACGCCCCACGTGACGAACAGCGAGACGGCGAAGAGCACGTTGCCGAATGTGCGCACGAAGTCGCCGTAGAGCTGACCTAGCGCAGCTGTCACGCTCCTGTCATCCTATGCTTCGACTCGCTTCACTCGCTCAGAATAAACTTCGCCGCGACGCGGCGGAGTCGAAGGACCAGCGCCGCTGCAGCGGCAGAATGATCCAGATCGAAATCTCGTAAAGCGCATACATCGGCAGCGCGAGCAGCGCCATCGTCAGCGGATTTCCATCGGGCGCCGCGATGCCGCCGGCTATGAAAAACGCAAAAAGCGCGTGTCGGCGATGGCGCATCAGCGAGGCCGCGCTCACGATGCCCAAACGCGCTAAGCCTACCAGCACGATCGGCGTTTGAAAGATGAACGCGAAGAGCGCGAGCAGGATCATTACGAAGTTCAGCGTCGCTGCCACGCCGAACGTCGGTGTTGCAACCGCGTCGGTGATGCGAAGCAGTGCCGCAATGACTCGCGGAATCACCAGAAAATGCGCGAACGCCAAGCCGAGAGCGGCGAGCAAGAGCGACGGAAGGATGAATGCGTAGACCATCCGGCGAGTGCGTGGGTGAATTGCCGGAACGACGAAAAGCCAGAGCTGCTGCAGGAGCACCGGCAGGCCGATCACGATTCCGCCGATGACCGAAAACTTGAACTCGGTGAAGATGACGTCCGCGGGGCCGAACGCGTGAAGCTGGATACCGCCGAAATATTCCCGCATCATCCAGCGGATGACGAATTGCGAAGGCCAAAAAAGCAGCACGGCGATGCCGCCGACCGTCGCAAACGAGATCAAGAGACGGTTACGGAGCTCCCGCAGGTGCTCCGTAAAGGGCATCTCCTTCTGATCCCACGCCCCTTCGTCGGGGGGGGTTGCCAGCGGTGTTAGGATGAGGGAGTTCCTTTGCCCGGCGTCGGTGGCGGAATCGACTCGCCGCCAATGCTCCCTGCTTCGAGATTGTCCATGACGTCGGCGTGCTGCGCTGCAGCGCGTTGCCTCGCTTCTTCGCGAGCGCGGGCAGCCGCTTCGTCGGCCTCAGCCTGTCCGACGAGAAACTCTTTCTTCGCTTGGCCGGCGCTGCGCGCCAGTTTTGGAAGTTTGTCCGCTCCGAAGAGCAGCGCTCCGACGATGAGGATGCCGATGATGATAGGCGCGTCGATAAGCGCAAGAAGCGGATGCATGGTCATGATCGTAAGGCCTCCGTGAGTCGTATCATTTCATTCTTCGCCGCTCCGTCCGCAATCGGCTTCAACGCAAACTTGGCTCGCTCGACGAAGCGGGCAATCTGTACCTGCGTTGCCGCGAGGCCGCCTTCGCCGGCGATGCCGGCGACGATCGACGGGATTGCGTCGTTGGCCTCTCCTTCGTAAAAGCGCTGCACCTGAGCTCGAAAGCTGCCGTTCCCAGCGGCAAGCGCGGCGATCAGCGGGATCGTCGTCTTCCTTTCGATGAGGTCGTTTGCGGCGGGTTTTCCGAGCGACCGTTCGTCGGCGATCAGATCGAGCAGATCGTCCTTCATCTGAAACGCGATGCCGAAGGCTTCGCCGAAAGCGCGCAGGGCTTCGATTTCGATTGGGGTTGCGCCGCCCATGATCGCTCCGCACTGGGCCGACGCGGCAAAAAGCGACGCGGTCTTCTTGCGGGCGATCTCGACGTAGGTGTCGAGCGGTAAGTCGAGATTGCCGAGGGCCTGCAGCTGCAGCACCTCGCCGTCGCAGATATCGGCCAGCGTCGCGGAAAGCACGTTTGGAATGGGGTGCGGATAACCGAGGGTGACGTTCTTGAAGATCCATGCGAAGAGATAATCGCCGGCAAGGACGCTCACGCGATTGCCGTAATCGACGGCCGTCGCGTTCACACCGCGCCGCGTCGCCGCATTATCGACGACGTCGTCATGGATGAGGGTCGCGACGTGAATTAGCTCCATGTAGGCGGCGAGGTGAAGGTGCTCGGCGGCCTTGCCGCCGCAGGCTTCGGCTGCGAGCAGGGTGACGCGAGGGCGCAATCGCTTTCCGCCCGCGGCCAGCATCCGTTTGACGGCCTCGGTAATGAGCGGATTCTCCGTCGCAAACGTTGCGGCGAAAAAGCGCTCGACGAGTGCGTGCAAATCGTCGAAGGTAGCGTGCGTGGAGTGCAGAGCGCTCACCCTTCGACTCCGCTCAGGACAGGCGGTTTCGTACCGTAGTGGATCGCGATCGCTCCGCCCATGAGCGCGCAGTAGCCGGCCTCGGTGAAACCGGCGCGGATGAAGCGGTCGCGCAGCTGCGCGGCGTTGGGATGGTGGGTGAGTGAATTTGGAAGGTACGCGTAGGCCGAGCGCGACCCGCCGACTATTCCGCCGATCAGCGGCACCAAACCGTAGAAATAAAGATCGAAGAGGCGTTTGTACGCGCGGTTGGGCGCTTTGGTGACGTCGAGGCTGACGAATCGCGTACCGGGGCGCAATACCCGTAAAATCTCACGCAGCGTCGCGTCGATGTCCACGACGTTGCGCAATGAGAAGCCCATCGTCGCACCGTCGAACGAATTGTTTTCGAACGGCATCGCCATCACGTCGCCTTCGACGAAGCGGGCGTCGCCGCGGGCTTTGCGCGACATTCGCCGTTTTGCGCGCTCGAGCATCGGCGCGCAGAAGTCGATTCCCACCACCTGGAGCGTCGCGTCCGCGTGCTGTAGGCCGAAGACTAAGTCCCCAGTTCCGCAACAGCAGTCGAGGACTCGCCCGCCGTGAGGCGGCGCGAGCAGGCGAATCGCGCGACGGCGCCAGCGTTCGTCTAGCCCCGCCGTGAGCACGCGGTTGGCGAGGTCGTAGCGCGGCGCGATGCGCCCGAACATTGCTCGGACGAAGCTACCCTTCTCGTCGGTGCCGGTGCGTTCGGACGGTGAAATCATTGAGTTCGGCAGGCTTCCCCCACTAGCGGGCGCCGGCCTTCGTCGTGATGAGGGCCGCAATGCTGCAGCTGAGTTCGACCGATGACGCGATACAAAGCATCGGACGCGCGACGCAAATAACCGCTGAAGCCTACACGCTGCACGGCCCGGTTTTGAAGGCGCTCGAAAAAGCCGCGCGAGGCGGCGCTCACGTCGTGGTGACGCTCGAGCGAAGCCCTTATAGAGCAAAGCACGGCCTCGCGCGCGAGAATGCGAGGCTCGTAGCCGAGTTGCACGCGGCGGGGGCCGAGGCTCGGCTCGCAGATCCCATTCACGCCAAGACGATATCGATCGACGGCGTCCTGTATCTCGACGAGAAGAACTGGCATCACGACGACATCGTCCTGCGCGAGAACGATCGCGACGCGGCCGCGTTGATTCCGATGACGAAGCGCGACGCGTTGTCCGAGGAAGCCCGGCTTCTTGCCGACGCAAAAAAGTCCGACGGACCGATCGTCGAGAGCGAATCGTTCGGTGCCGGAAACGTTACCTATGACGCACTAAGAGAACTGGGATTGGCGGGCGCTTCGCCGCGATTGCTGGTCAGCGAGGACGATTTGCGCGGCAACGCGCGCGAGCGTTCGCTGCTCCAGCGTCTGATGGGCGACGGCGTACGGGTGCGGGTGTGCACGGATAGCGCGAAGCTTGCGGTCACAGGCGAGCGCGCGTGGCTTGGATCGGCGAACGCAACCTACGCTGAGGG
>JAFAHB010000061.1 GCA_019237435.1 Vulcanimicrobiota bacterium | reverse complement strand
TCGGTCCGGAGAAGATGCCGCCCGGGGTCATCAGGTCCGCGCCGTTGCTCGCGTCGATGACGCGAAAGTTTTGGTTGTATGCGAGAAGTCCGACGTAGTAGCTCAACGACCGGTCCGGCGTCGCTCCCGCAACTTCGACCGCAGCCTGGTTGTAGAACGCAGGCGTCGAGACGCCAAGATTCGCCGTAGCGTATCCTGGAAAGGTGCCGGTCTTGATGACCTGGTTGATGAAACCGGCTGTGCCGGCCGAGGCGACCGACGACGGACCGCCGCCGGTGTAGACCTGGAGCTCTTGCAAGCCCAGGCTCGATTCGGTCGACGAGTTGTAGTTGTCGAAGGCGCGATTGACTGGAATCCCATCGTATTCATACGCCGTGTAGTACGAGTTTTGGCCGCGCACGTACGCGGCGTTGAAATCCCAGCCCATGCCCCCTGCGGAGGTCTGGATGCCGGGAACCGACGCCATTGCCGAGTAGGCATTGTTGAGATTGCCGACGCCGCCGAGTGCCGCCGCAGCGGCCGCCTGCGTCGAGTTGACGCTGTAAAGGTCACTGCCGACGCCTGACTTCACTAAGGAGGCCGCGGCCTGCGACGTCACGTGTGCGATCGTGCGCAACGTCTTTTGCATCGTATACGCGACCTGTTGAGTCTGGTCTGCGAAGATCGTGACACCTGGAAATGAAACCGGCTGATACCCCTCTTTGGTGAGGTCCAGCGTATAGGTGTCGGGTTCAAGCGAGAGGACGATGAAGTGACCTCCCGCATCCGTCGTAGCGGTCCGGGTTCCGGAGGGTGAGACTGCCTGCACTTGGGCGCCGGCAATCGGAGCACCGCTCGAATCCTTGATCGTGCCGCCTAAGTTACCGGTGACGCCTGCCAGTGCCCATGTTTCCTGGAACAAGAACGCCAAAGATACTGAAACGACTATGGCCGCACGACGGAGGGTGCATCGTAATTTCATGATATGTACCCCGTCTTGTCGTTGTAGCTTTCTAATGAGGCGCGCTAATGCGCGTGCAACGATCTTATCAAGGTTCGGAGGCGTAACGATTTAAAATGCGTTGACGGTGCCGGCTGTTTGGCGCACTTTTTCGTCACCGATTTTAAAAGTGTCTCACAAATATTCAAAGAGGCGGTCGCGGTTTTTTTTGAAAATCGATGAGAGCGTCACAAATTCCCAGCGCCGTGCACTAATAACAACTAATGACAAGAAAATGAGCGATCAGTCGAACCTCTCGCCGATTTACGCTTTTGGGTCCTTCCGGCTCGATCCGCAGCGAGGAAAGCTGTACCATGGCGGCATGGTAGCTCTGCTGTCGGAACGCCTGACGCGATTGCTGCTCTTGCTAATCCGCTCCAACGGCAGCGTCGTCGACAAGGAGACAATCGCTACGCAAATCTGGCCCGAAACCGCCGTAAGCGACGGTAACCTTTCGCAGCACGTCTACCTGCTTCGGCGACTGCTCGACGAACGCGCCAAGGATCGCGATTACGTCGTGACGGTACGCGGGAAAGGCTTTCGGTTCGTGGCGCCGGTAAGCGTGGCGGCACCCGCGCTGGCCGCGCGAAGCACTACGAGGGATCGCGCATTTGACCGGCATGCGCACATCGAGCCGGAGGTGGTTCACCATTATTGCCGCGGCTGTTATCTGCTCGAAAAACGCACCGCGACCGCGTTCGGAGCCGCCGCTCAAGAGTTTGACGCGGCGCTGCGGGTGTTCCCGGATTACGTACCGGCGCTGATCGGGCTCGCGCGATCGTACGCGCTGATGGCGCAATACTCGTACGCGCCGAGATCTTACACGTATCCGAAGGCTAAGACGGCCATATTGCGTGCGCTCGAGCTCGATTCGTCGTCGGCAGACGCCCGCGCGACGCTAGGAAGCCTTCTGCTCTTTTGCGACTGGAGCTGGAAAGAGGCGGAGCGGGAGATCGAAACCGCAATCCGGTTGAACCCCAAGTCGACGTCGGTCTATGTCAGCGCGGCATGGTTCTACACGTGCAAAGGCTCGCGCGAAAGTGCGCTCCGCCACATGGAGCGCGCCCTGCTGGTCGAGCCGTCGTCTCCGGTGCTGCAGTTCTGCCTGGCAAGGGGCTTTCTACACACCGGCGAGTACCAGCGCTCGATCGACGCCTTTTCAAGGCTCATCGAAAGCGTTCCGGAGCTAACCATCGCTAGGCGCCACCGAGCCCAAGCGTTTCTGCTCAACGCGCAGCCTGCCGAAGCGCTCGCCGATTTACTGGTGATGCCCGTCGACCGGGCGGATGATCTCGCCCTGCGTTTGCCGCTTCTCGCGCGAGCGTACGCGGATTGTGGCGAAACGGAGCGCGCCCAGGAGATCTACCGAGTCCTACTGGAGACGGCCCACACCGAGTTTGTGACCAACTTCAACTTAGCGATCGTTGCCGTCGGCCTTCGCCGGCTCGAACAGGCGTTGCAGCACCTGGAGCAGGCATTAGAGAGCCGCGAACCGGCGCTGTTGCTGCTGCACACTCTGCCCTTATTCGAACCGATTGCGCAGCGCGCTCGATTCAAGGCGGTGCTGCGAGCCGTCGGCGCGCCGGTAGATCAATCCGCGAGATCCTTTGCCGGAACGGTCAGCGACTCTCGCATTGGACCGCGAGCGACTCCTCTCGGATAGCCTCCGACAATACAACGGATTCGATTCCTACACGCTCCCGCCACTTCCAAATTCCCGCGTATTTCCGGCCTTCTTGGAGCAGCGCGTGTCTTTCGCTACACCGTAACGTTCGGTTTTCTTCAAAAATGCCTGAGTCGACTAGTCGTCGCTAACTTGAGCTAACGGCCCAAGGATGCGCTCAGAGTCGTCGAATCGTACAGTGGAATGAAGCCCGCCAGTTGGCGTGTAATCGTTTTGGCGCTCTGCGCCGCCGGAGCGTTGTTGGTCCTCGTCGCCTTCTTGGATCAGGCGGGCGTAGGCGGCTCACCCGCGTGGTACGGCGTCTGGGGCGGATTCTTCAGCGGCTCTTCTGAGCCGTACCATCTATCGTTTCGCGGCGTGGACCCCGGCGGCCCAGCGGACCGTGCCGGCATACGCGAGGGTGATCTTGTCGACGTGCGTGGACTACCGCTGCGCGATCGTCTTTCATTGATGGGACAGCCGCAAGCCGGTCGCCCTGTCACGTTTCAAGTGCAGCGAGGCGACGCGCGATTACAAGCGACGGTCGTGCCCGGCCCGTTCTCGTTCTGGCGTCGTTGGCAATTCGTCGTCTCGGAGCTTGCCGGTTTGTGGTTGTTGTTCTTTGCGGCGTTGATCGCGTGGCGCCGACCGTACGCGGACAACAATCTCTTGCTTTCGACAGTCTTGGTTTGCGCAGGTATCGGGTTTGCCTCGCAGACGCTATTTTATGGGTGGCCTTGGGCGTGGCCGTACGTTGCGATCGCTCTAGCCGGTCAAGCGATGCCCGTATCGATCGCGCTATGGGCCGCGCTTGCGAGTAGCTTTGCTCGCCCTCTTTCGACGGGCCGGCGTATCGCGCTTAACGCGTGCTACGCGCTCGTCGCTATTTCGATTGTCGCGGGAAGCGGTACGCCCGACTTCTCCTTGGGTCTGGCCCCGCTTCTTGGAACCATGACCCTGTGGTTCGATCCGACGATATTCATCGGACCGGCGTGGACGCTGCTCGTCGACGCAGCCGCCGCCGTAGCATTGGTCTGCAGCGTTCTCGCAATCTCCGCGGCTCACGGCGTCGATCGGCAACGGGCGCGATGGCTGCTCGTACCCCTCGCCGCCTTTTTTGGTGTCTACCCATCGGCGACGCTGGCGTTGTATGTGCTGTCCTATGCGACCATACTCGTTGGCAGGCAGATCTTCAGCGTCGTTGCGATTGTGACGCCGCTCGTCCTAACCTATGCGGCACTCAACCGCAGGCTCATCGACATCGGATTCGTTTTGAACCGCACCGCCGTATTCGCCATCGTGTCGGCGATCGTAATCGGCGCGTTCATCCTCGTCGAATGGGCTGCCGGCGCGTGGTTCGCCAATGCCAGCCACACGACGAGTGTGATAATCGGTGCACTTGCGGCGCTCGTGCTCGGTCTCTCGATGCGCTACATCCACAATTACGTTGACCGCTTCGTCGACCGTGCGTTTTTCCACCAACGGCACGACGACGAGTCGGCGCTGCGGCGGTTCGCACACGAGTCCTCGTACATCAGGGATAGTAGGACGTTGCTGGAACGTGCGCTTCGCACCGTGCAGGAGCATACCACCGCAGAATCCGCCGACATTCTCGTTCGCAACGGATCTACCAGGTATGCGTCCGCTTTCGCGAACAGCGCCTTGGATGTTAGCGAAAACGATCCGGCGATCGTCGCGCTGAACGCGTGGAACAAACCGGTCGATCTACACGAACTCGCGGAATCGAGACTGCCCGGCGAGCTGGCGTTCCCAATGATGTCGCGAGGCCGGCTCGTCGGCGCGCTCGTTTGCGGGCCGAAGCGGGACGGGGAGAGGTACCCGCCCGACGAATCCGACGCGCTGCTGGTTCTGGCGCACGGAGTCGGGAGCGCGCTCGATGTGCTCGATGCCAAGGCGGAAGGTGCCCCCGATCCTGCGATCGCAGAACTTCGCGAGTCAGTACGCGCGCTTACCGAGATCACGCGATCGTTGTCCGATACCCTCGCCGATCGACTACGGAAGATTTAAGCCGCCGCGCCTATTTTGATTGGCGCAGTTGCCTTTTACTGCGCGCATGATCGGCTTAGCATGTTATGATGCCGTTTGGAATTACCATGGAAACATTGCCTCGGAGTCATCGGGCTTCCCAAGAGGCCGGCGCACCGTGAGCGTCGTCCGCGCGATCTCGGTGGCCGTCGCCGTAGCGGCGTTCACGCCGCTGCCGTCGCATGCGGACGTTCTGCGCCGGCACGTCGTGCAGCAGCTTCTGTTCGACGGCC
>JAFAHB010000207.1 GCA_019237435.1 Vulcanimicrobiota bacterium | reverse complement strand
TGATCGATCGCATCGGCGAACTCGTGGGCTTAGATCGTGCAGCCTTTGGTAAAGGCCGCCGGATAGAAGTAGAGCACGACCGGACCCTTCTTGAGCGCGTCGGCCAAGCTAAAGGTAAAGACGTTCCCGCCCTGCGTCGCCTGCAGGGTGAAGGCCGGCGCCTTGCCGCCGGTGGGAAGCGCCGCCGAAGCCGGCGCGGTCGCGTTGACCGTCAGAAATGCGGCGGAAACGGCAAGAAGAATCGATCTCCTCATTGGGCTTTCCTCTCTATACTTTGAAGTCTATGCCTGCGAACTGTTTGGGGTCGTAGTGCAGATCGCCCGGCGGCCGCGGCGTACCCTTCCACCAGGTACTATACATCGCAAGCCACTCGAAGTTCTCGAACAGATACTCGTTGTCGCACACCCGCCGCCATCGCGCAACGAACGGCAGGATGGTATTCCAGCGAGACCGCAGCATGAAGCCCACGGCGTCGACGAGGAGCGAAGCGTCGAGCACTCGGCGCCGCGCCAGGCAGGCCACCGTTTCGACGTACTGCGCGACGAGCACCAGCGCTTGATCGTCCGCCGAACCGATGAAGTCTCGCCGGACCGTTTCGTCGTCCGGATAGCGATCCGCGATGCCTTCCAGCTGGCTGAAAGCCGAAACGATCGCCGGGTCGGTGAGCCGGGCGATTGCGTCCGAGAATCGCCAGGGCGTTGCGCTCGTGCTCGATCTGTTTGTTCTGGCGCGTCAGAAGCGTCGTCGAGAGCCCGAGCGCGACCAGCGACACGACGACCGACGCAGCTGCCAACGCTTGCTCGGCAGACATTGCTGCTAGGGAACCTCTGAAGAAGTCATCACAATCCCATCAAGCGCGCAAGGATCAGCCGCTGCACTTCGTTCGTCCCTTCACCGATCTCGTTGATCTTTTGATCGCGGTACATCCGAGAGATCGGATACTCGTCCATGAATCCGTAACCGCCGTGGATTTGAAGAGCGTCGTTCACGACGCGATGCGAAAGCTCGCCTGCGTACAATTTCGCGAAGCTCGCCGCCTGGACGTAATCGCGGCCTTGGTCCTTCTCCCACGCGGCGCGCAGCATCATCAGCTTGGCGTGTTCGATTTGCGTCAGCATGTCGACGAGCTTGAACGAGATCGCTTGAAACTTGCTGATCGGTTTGCCGAAGGCGTGCCGCTCGCGCGCATAGCTGAGCGCCTCGTCGTAGGCGCCCAGCGCCAGGCCGATCGAAAGCGCCGCGACCGAAATGCGTCCTCCGTCGAGAATCGACAGGAATTGCCGGTAGCCCTCGCCTCTGGGTCCGAGCAAGTGACTTTCGGGCACTTCGGCGTCGACGAACGAGAGCTCACGCGTGTCGGACGCGCGCCAGCCCATCTTCGCGTACTTGCGGCTGCGCGTAAATCCGGGCGTATCTTGAGGCACGATGATGTTTGAAATCTCGCGAGACCCGTCGGACCGGCGCCCGGTGACGGCCGTTATCGTCGTCCCGCCGGTGACGTCCGTCCCGGAGTTGGTAATGAAGGCCTTGGTTCCGTTGATCACCCACTTGCCGTTGCGTAGCTCGGCCTTCGTTTGCACGTTGCCGGCGTCGCTGCCGGCGTTGGGTTCGGTGAGACCGAAGCCCCAGAGGCGCTCGCCGCGCGCGAGCGGGATGAGATACTCTTGCTTCTGAGCTTCGGTTCCGAAGAGCAGAAACGGCATGGCGCCCAGCGAGACGTGCGCCGCGAGCGTAATGGCCGTCGACGCATCGGCGCGCGCGATCTCCATGACGGCAAGCGCATAACTTACCGTATCCGCGCCGGCGCCGCCGTACTCTTCGGGAAACGGCAACCCCATGAAGCCGAGCTCCGCCATTTTCGCGACGAGCTCGTACGGAAAACGCTCGCTTCGATCCATCTCTTCGGCGCGCGGCCGTACTTCGTCGCGCGCGAACTCGCGCGCCAGACCCGCAATGGCCTTTTGCTCGTCGGTTAAATCGAAGTCCATGGCGGAGGTATAGACCCTAGCCTGACGTAAAGTCCTTTCTCGCCGATGATCTCCCTGCGCGGCGTTTCGCTTGTCTATCCCAACGGAGTGCGCGCCCTCGAAAACATCAACCTCGAGATAACGAAGGGTGACTTCGTCTTTCTCGTGGGCGATTCGGGAACGGGGAAGTCGAGTCTGCTGCGCCTGCTCTACCGCGAAGTGGGCTGCAGCGCCGGTGAAATCGTCGTTGACGGCATCCGCGTCGATCGGCTGCGTCGCAAGCGCGTACCATCGTTGCGCCGGCATCTCGGGGTCGTCTTTCAAGACTTCAAACTGCTGGCCGACAAGACGGTGTGGGAGAACGTCGCCTTCGCAATGCAGGTCACGGGGGCCCATACGCGCGACGTGATGCGGCAGGTTCCGCGGGTTCTCGACCTGGTCGGCCTTTCGCACAAGAGCCGCATGTATCCGGGCGAGCTTTCGGGCGGCGAACAGCAGCGCACCGCGATCGCGCGCGCTCTCGTGAACAATCCAAAGATTCTGCTCTGCGACGAGCCCACCGGAAACCTGGATCCGGCAAACACGACCGAGATCACGGCTCTACTACAGCGCATCAACCTCAAAGGAACGACGGTCGTCGTCGCGACGCACAATCAGGCGGTCGTCGACCGCATGCGCCGGCGCGTCGTTCGTTTGGAAGACGGCCGCATCACCACCGACGAGGAGCGAGGCTACTACTATCTTGGACTGGGGCAAAGTCAAGTTCTTTCTGGGTGAGGTGTTGCGCAATTTTTCGCGCAACACCGGAATGCAGTTGACTGCCATCGGTACGGTGGCGATCACGATCGTTTTACTCGGCTTATTTCTCTTCGTGCGCGGAGCGCTCGCCGATTTGGGAGCGCGGCTGCTGGATGAAATTCAGGTTTCCGCGTATCTTCGCACCGACTCAACGGCGCAGCAGGTTGCCGCCATCGAGCATTTTCTCGCGCGCGATCCGCGCGTCGCATCGGCGCAGTTCGTTTCCAAGAAGCAGGCGTTGGCGGACCTGCGTGAACGCACGAAGGGCACCATCGACACCGCGCTGCTGACCGAAAACCCGTTACCCGATAAGTTTCGCATCAAGACGCGACTCCCGGACGACGTCCCCGCCGTCGCTGCAAGCGTCCGGCGTTTGAGCGGCGTGGACAACGTCGTTTACGGTCAGAAGACCGTGCAGCGGCTGCTGCAGCTCGGGGCGGTTCTGCGCCGGATCGGCATCGGCGTTATCGCGGTCTTTTTCGCGGTCGCCGGAATCATTATCGCGAATACGATACGCCTGACGGTTTTCGCGCGCCGCCGCGAGATAGCGATCATGCAGCTGGTGGGCGCGACGAACACCTACATTCGCCTTCCTTTCATCTGCGAGGGTTTGCTAGCCGGGGTGATCGGGGCGTTGCTGGCGGTAGCGTTGTTGGCCGGCGCGCGGGCTGCGCTTTGGCCGAGATTGCTGGAAGCGCTGCCTTGGGCGCAGCTAACGCTGATGCCCGTCGACCCGCGCGTGCTCGCCGGGGAACTCGTGGCCGTCGGGGCGGCGATCGGTGTCGTCGCGTCCTGGATCTCGGTTGGACGCCACCTGCGGACGTAGTGACTACTAGCTCGATGAATCTTTGGGGCCGGCGAATCGCCGTTGCGCTTCTCGCGCTCGCAATCGTTCCGGCGGTGGCGGGTGGATCCACGCTCGACGAACGCATCGCCAAGGAGCGCGCGAAGAGCGCGCAGATTCAAGCGCGGCTGCACGCAAAGAAAGCCGAGCTCCACGCAGCTACGCTGCGCTACACGGATTTACAGCAGCAACTTGGCGAAACCAATGCGGCGATCGGTGCGGTGAGCGACCGCATCGACTCACTGTCGGCGCAGAGCGCATCCACTCAGCGCCGCATCGACTGGAATACGATTCAGCTCGATGCCGCCCGCCAATCGCTGCGTCTTCACGACGCGCTGCTGAAACGGCGGCTCGTCGACATCTACGAGTACGGCGATCTGACCTACATCAATGCGCTCGTCGACGCGCGCTCGTTCAGCGACTTCGTCGAACGCTGGGAAGACTTGCGCCTGCTCATTGCCGCCAACCAGCGAACGGTTCGCGCGCGCAAGGCCGCCGAAGCTCGCGTTGCGACGATCGAAGCCGACCTCGAGCGAACGCGCATGGAGCTTCAACAGGAGCAGACGGCGCAAGAGGAAGCCCGCAGCCAACTTGACTCGCTCGCCGGCGAGCGCCGCAACTTGGTCGCGCTCGCGTCGATACGCCGGCACAGCGTCGCGTCGGAAGTTGCCGAGATCGAGAGCCTCTCCGCGGCTGAGGAGTCGGCCCTCGAGGGCCTCATCGTCGAGCGCGAACGCGAGCTTGCCGCGAAGGAGCGAGCGGAAGGCATTGCGGGCAGCGTCCCGAGCGCCGGCGGCCTCGGAAATTTTTCGTGGCCCGTCACCGGAACGATTACGTCGCCCTTTGGCTGGCGCTCCAACCCCTTCGGCGGCGGTCCCGAGTTCCATCAAGGGCTCGATATCGCCGCGCCAACGGGAACGACGGTCACCGCCGCCGCGGCCGGCACGGTCATCATGGCCCAGTGGTACGGCGGGTACGGAAACTACATTCTGATCGATCACGGCGGGGGGTACTCGACCGGCTACGGGCATCTATCGGCCATCTTCGTTTCGGTGGGCCAGGGCGTGGCGCGCGGCCAGGCCATCGGCGCCGTCGGGTCCACCGGACAATCGACCGGCCCACACCTTCATTTTGAGGTCAGAATTGCGGGCAAACCGGTTGACCCGGCGCCCCGGCTCCATTAAGACTTAGCGAGTACCCTGACCTTCAGGCAACTACCGACCCGCTCGACCGGGTACTGTAAAGAGGATAGATGAGCCGTTTCCTGCGCCTTTTGCTGACCGCACTCTTCGTCGTCGCGCTTGCCGGCGTCAGCGCAATCGTTATTGCGTATAAGACCGGCGCGCTCGCGCGCCAGTCAGTGCTCGAGGTTGCCACGACCGGCGATTTGCGCGATCTCTTTTCGTCGCACGAGCCGCAAGGATCGATGCTGGCGAATCTCGCGTTGCGCAAGCTCGAGAGCGACTACTACAAGCCCATCGATCCGCAGACTCCAATTTCAGGCGAGCTTTCTGCGCTGCACAGTTTTCTTTCGGCAAAAAAGATCGAGCATCCGGCGTTACCGGCTGAAACGGCGAATGGCAACCCGTACGAGGATGGCGAGCGCGCCGCGGACGTTCTGGCGTACGCGCAGGAACGCTATGGCGTCGGCGTCGGGCCAAACGGACTCGAGGATCTGACCGACGCCGCGCTGCGCGGGATCATGAGCTCGGTGCGCGATCCGTATACCGTCTATCTATCGCCCCGCGAAATACAGGGGCTCAACGAATCGCTCTCCGGTGGCAACTTCGGCGGGATCGGTGTTTACATCTATCAGCTCAAGGACGGGCGGATCGTCGTTCAACCGATTGAAGCGATGCCGGCCGCACGCGCAGGGATGAAACCGGGCGAAGTCGTCGACAGCGTTAACGGCAAGACGGTTCGCGGTTTGAACATCGACCGCGTCGAGGAGATGATTCGCGGCGAAGCCGGGACGGTCGTGCACATCCGCGCGCACGCCTACGATGCACCTTCGGCAGAGCACTCGTATGCAATCGTTCGCGAGATCATTCACGT
>JAFAHB010000164.1 GCA_019237435.1 Vulcanimicrobiota bacterium | reverse complement strand
CGTCGTGACGAGCACGTGCGGCGGTTCGCGCAGCATCCGCTGACGTTGCGCGGGCGTCGTGTCGCCGGTTCTCACCGCCGTTCGAATCGGCATCATTGGGGTCAAGTAGCGATTCGCGCGCGACACGATCGCCGCGAGCGGCTTCTCGAGATTCTCGCGCACGTCGTTGGTAAGAGCCTTTAGCGGCGAGACGTAGACGACGAGCGTGCGGTCGGGCAGCGTTCCTGCGTTCGCTTGCGCTACCAGATCGTCAAGAGCCAGCGTAAACGCCGCGAGCGTTTTTCCCGAACCGGTCGGCGCGGAAATCAACGCATCGCCGCCGGCGCGGATAATCGGCCAGCCGCGTCCTTGAGGTTCCGTCATCGCGGCAAACGTTGAGACAAACCATTCGCGTACGAGCGGATGAAGCGCGTCGAGCATCGGCGCCTCCTTCAACCCGCATCATGAGCCGCCCGCTTCACCCTAGGACAACACCGGCTGGTAGGGTCATCGGCCCGATCGGCTTGCTCGGGCTCTTCGGCGGCCGAAGCCGGCCTACGACTTTTACGGGGCCACCGTAATCGGCCGCTAGAAGAGGTGCGGCCGGGGGGCCGAATCCCGGGCCGCATGTTCAGCCTTCTTCTGGCCGGAGTTCTACAGATTGGCGACATGGCGCGTATCGTCGACCTCGAAGAGCCGGCGATCGCGCCAACCGGCAACCGGATCGCCCTCATCGCGATCGCGCAAGACCTCGCGCATGCATCCTACGTCAACAGCTTGTTGCTCGTCGACGCGCAGAGCGGACACATGCGGCGGGTCGTGCAGGGACATGACGTCGCGGTGCCGCGATGGTCACCCGACGGCAAAGGCTTACTTTATCTCGCCCATCCTCCGGGAGAATCTCCGCGGCAGCTCTTCGAACGGCTGTCCAACGGCGTCACGATTCAACTGACGCACTCGCGCGGCGACGTGATCGACGCGGCGTGGAGCCCGGATGGGCGAGAGATCGCCTACGTTGCGGCCGATCCGCCCGAACGGCAGCCCTATTTTTTTGCCGGCAATAACGATTACACAGCCACCGCGCTCACGCCGCCCGATCATTTGTGGCTCGTTCCCGCTGCGGGCGGCCCTTCGCGGCGTTTAACGAGCGGCTCTTGGACGATCGCTCCGACCGACCCCGGCGGCATCTTCTCGCCGCAGATAGCCTGGACGCACGATGGGCGCCGCCTCACATATACAAGGGTCGAGAATACCTTTAGTGGAGATAGCGAACGCTCGACGCTCTGGCAGGTCAATGTCGCAACGCGCGTCTCTCAAAAGGTTGGGACGCACAGCGAACTCGACTTGAGCCCCAACTATTCCCCCGACGGCACCCGGCTGACCTATTGGTACGCGCTGGGCGGCGACTTCAACGCCGAGAACACGGTGCGCACGACGAGCGGCGCGAGTGACAGCCGGCTCGCTCCCGACCTCGACCGCAACATTGGGGGCTCCCTGTGGTATCCCGATTCGCGGCATCTCCTGTTCTGCGCAAGCGACGGCACGCAGAACGCGCTGTGGCGGACCGATCTTACCGGAAACGTCGTGCGAATGCCGATGGGCGATTTGCACGCCGTTTGCGATCCGTACTCGGATGCGACGTTCGATTCTGGAATCGCCGCCGACATCGCGCGCGACGGTTCCATCGCGTTTCTCGCAACGAGCGCGAAAAGCGCGCGGGAGCTCTACTATATTGCGCGCGGCACGAGCGCGCCGCGTCAACTGACCCACCTCAATGCATTTGTATCGAGTGTTACAACCGGCGCAATGACCGAGCTCAACTGGACCGGCCCCGGCGGCTTCGCCGAAGACGGCGTCGTGACCGATCCGCCGGGCGCGCGAGCCGATGCAAAGTACCCCATCGTCGTCTTGATTCACGGTGGCCCGGGTGAGGCCAGCACGCGCGACTTCGTCTGGGAAGATTGGCCGCTGGCGCAGATGATCGCGTCGCATGGATACGTCGTCTTGCAGCCAAACTACCGCGGCAGCGATAACCTCGGCAACGCCTACATGACCGCGATCGTGCACGACACGGTCGTTGGGCCTAGCTCCGATATCCTCGCCGGTCTCGACGCGCTGGAGCGGCGCGGCGACACAGATCCGTCACGCGTCGCCGTCTGCGGCTGGTCATATGGCGGAGAGCTCACCTCGTGGCTCATCGGGCACGATCACCGCTGGCGCGCGGCGGTTTCCGGCGCGGCCGTCAACAGCGAGTTCGATGAATACAACCTGTCGACGTCCAACGTCCAGGATCGCTATCCGTTAGGAACGTCGCCGTACACCGACGATGGCGAGCGCATTTACGGGGAGAACTCCCCGATCACCTACTATCGCCAAATCACGACGCCGACGCTGATCTGGGCGACGACGCAAGATCCCGTCGTGCCGATTACCCAGTCGTACGCGCTCTACCATGCGATGAACGATAACCACATTCCGGTGCGGTTCGCGGTCTTTCCCGCATCGACGCACGGTCCGGCCGATCCTCGCCAAACCGCTGAGCTCACCACGCTGTGGCTCGGTTGGCTCGACCAGCACGTGCGGTGAGCCGGACCTCATCCAAAACGTTGGGGGCGGCGTTATAAGACATATGCGAACATTAACGACGCTCTTGCTGGCGCTGGGTTTGTGCGCCGCTCCTGCCCCCGCGAGTACCGGCACGCAACGCGTCGTGCTCGCCGGTGGATGTTTCTGGGGGATGCAGCTCGTCTTCGAATCGCTGCGCGGCGTCGACCGAGCCGTCGCGGGATATGCCGGCGGCAGCGCCGACACGGCGCAATACGAAACGGTGAGCACCGGCGCGACCGGTCACGCCGAATCGGTCGAAGTTACGTACGATCCGGCACAGATATCGTTCAAGCAGCTGCTAGGCGTGTATTTCCTGGTCGCGCACGATCCCACGGAGCTGAACCGGCAAGGACCCGACGTCGGCTCACAATACCGCTCGGAGATCTTTTATACGTCGCCGCAGCAGCGATCCGAAGCGCTTTCATATATCGCGCACCTCCAGAGCCAGGGAGTCTACTCGTCGAGGATCGTCACGCTCGTGGCGCCGCTGCGCGGTTTCTATCCGGCGGAGTCATACCATCAGGATTACGCGGTACACAATCCCGATAATCCCTACATCGTCTTCAACGACATCCCGAAGCTGCACAAGCTGCGCCAGGAGTTTCCGCAGCTAGTGAAGCCCGACGCTCCTTTCAAGAGTTAGGAAAGTCTCCAATACGCGAGATCTCTTAGGACGGGGCGTCGTCAGTATGTTCGGCGTACGTCCGCGGGTCGAAGTACCACTCCGGCAGCGCTTGCGGAAATTGGATGTCGTTGAAATCGTAATCGACCGTGGCGTCGCGGCCGAGGTACTCGGCGTCCGCTTGATACGTCGGCGTGCCGTGAATGTGCGTCACGATCGGCATGTTGTCCAGCCAGCCTAGGGTCACCGTAAAAAGCATGGCATAGACGTGCCGGCTGCCGTCGTCTTCATACAGTTTGTCGGTGGCGACGACTTCTTTGAGCTCGAGCGTCGTGCGATCGACGTAGAGCTCGCGTAGGCGGTTACGATCCGGGTCTCGCCGCGGCATGATGCTGACGTGGATGAGGTCGCCTTCGTCGGCGACGCGCGTCACGCGATAATCGAACTCTCCCATTACCGTGACGGTAGCAATCACGGGAGGAAGAGTGCCGGTCGGCTCGGGCGTCGGAACGAACTCGCGCGGATTTTCATGCGGGTGCGCGGGCGCGGGTTCGAAGAGGTCGGCCGTAGGCGGCCCCGGATCCCAAGGCTCGTTGAACGACGGCCGCAGAAACTCGAGCGTGCCCCGTGACGACCCGCGATAGACGCGCCGGCCGAGTGCCGCGCGGTCGTAGGTGCGGCACCAAATGTGATAGGTGTAGCTGTTGAGCAGATCGGGATAACCGTCGTCGAGCGTCTGCTTGCGAATCAGCGTGTACGTAACGTACGCCGGCGGCGGTCGATGCGAACGAAACTGCCGGCGAATCTTGTAGAGCAGCAGCTCCGGTGACGGCAGCGGAATAGGCGTGGCCGCCGGAACGGAATGAACGGTCGCGACCGATGGTGCGGTCGCGACGAATGCGCCAAGCAATACAAGCGCGGCGATGATCGCAGGCTTCACGCCTACGTTTTAGTATGCGTCGCGCGCCGCTCCTACCGCGGCGCCATTCGAATCGCGCCGTCGAGCCGAATTACTTCACCGTTGAGCATCTGATTTTCTACGATGTGCCGCGCCAACGCCGCGTACTCCGCCGGTTTCCCAAGTCTGGACGGAAAGGGCACTTGCTTGCCGAGCGATTCGCGCGCGGCCTCGGGCAAACCGGCCAGCATCGGCGTATCGAAAATTCCCGGCGCGATGCTCGCGACGCGAATTTGGTGCTGCGCAAACTCGCGCGCAACCGGCAGCGTGAGGCCGACGACGCCGCCCTTCGACGCCGAATAAGCGGCCTGCCCAATCTGCCCATCGTACGCAGCGACCGACGCGGTGCAGATGATGACGCCTCGATCTTCGCCCGGCTCCGCGGGGCGCTCGAGCATCTTAGCCGCCGCCAATCTGATAACGTTGAACGTACCGATCAAATTCACCGCGATAACCTTCGAGAAGTGCTCGAGCGGCTGCGGGCCATCGCGTCCGATGACGCGTTCGGCAGTCGCGATTCCGGCACAGTTGATCGCCGCGTGTAACGCGCCGAACTCGCGCGCGGCCGTGTCGACCGCATGGCCAACCTGCGCGCCGTCGGTAACGTCGGTTCGCACGAACCTGACAGTCTTCCCGAGCTCGCGCGCCAACTCGGCACCACGTTCGCTAACGTCGCAGATCACGACGTTGGCACCGTGACGCGCAAACTCCGACACGCACGCAGCGCCGAGTCCGGAGCTTCCGCCGCTTACCAAAAACGTTCTTCCATCTATCTGCATAGGCGCGATGGTACAGCTTCGGAAGGTCGATATCCTGGACGGCGGGTAAGCTTGGGTAAAAGGCTTAAATGAGGTGGTCATCGTGAGCGTCGCGATTGTCGCATTTTACGGAGCCGGCATGCTGGGTTCGGCGATGGTAAGAGCGATGCTCGAGCGTGGTATCGCGGTGCGCGTTTGGAATCGGACGCCGGAACGGGCGGCGGCGCTCGAAGCATACGGCGCGGAACCTTTCGAGGACCCGGCCGAAGCGGCGGACGGCGCCGAGTTCGTTCATCTCTGCTTAAGCGACGACGCAAGCGTCGACGGCGTTCTCGACGCGGCGCTCCCCGGCGTTCCGAAAGCATCTCCAATTATCGATCACACAACGGTCTTGCCGCAGCGCGTCGTGGAGCGGGCGCTGCGGCTCGACGACGGCGAACATGCATTCTTGCACGCCCCCGTGTTCATGGGACCGCCGATGGCGTTGCAAGCGCACGGCGTGATGATGACCTCCGGCGACGCGGCGCTCTTCGAGCGCGTCCGACCGCATCTGCAAGGCATGTGCAGCGATCTGCGCTACGTGGGGGGCCGCTCGGAAGATGCGGCAATCTTTAAGCTGATGGGCAACGCCATGATTCTTGCCGTCGTAGGGGGACTCAACGACGCGATGCGCATCGGCGAAGAGCAAGGGCTGACTCGCGAGCAGGCGTATACGCTCTTCGACTTCTTCGATCCATCCGGCCAAATCAAAGGACGCGGCAAGCGCATGGCGGACGGGACATACGAGCCATACTGGACCCTGGACATGGCGCACAAAGATGCGACGCTCATGCAAGCCGCCGCGCATTACGAGCGCTTGCCCGTGATCGACGCAGTGGAGGCGCTAATGCGCAACGTTTCCGACCGCGGGCTGGGCAACCTCGATGTCGGTGCGGTTGCGGCCCGCTCGGCAAGCGTCTAGTCCGGCGGAGGAAACGGCAATGCCGTTCGGCGCGGCAGCGGCGAACCGGTCCAAACGGGTCGCGGTGTCAGCGGCGGCGCCGGGGTGAACACCGCTTTCGGCAAAGCCGAGGGCGCCATCGCATTAAACGGCGTCGGCGACGCCACGACGGCGGCGACGGGCACGTTCACGAGCAGTCGATGCGTCGCTGCATCGTATCGCACCGCCAAGCCCAGTGCGCGAAGCACCGGGCCGACCGGTACGTACGCTGCGTTTAATGCGGTCGCAACGCCGCGCGCCAGCCCTACGCGCGTTCGACGTCCATCGCGTTCGACGATCAGAGTGCCCCCGTCAATCCACAGGCGGTCCGCCAGTCGCATCAACAACGGATCGACCGGGGCGAATACCCTTCCGCCGGAAACGTATGCGTGGTGGTAGGCCGCCATAGGCCTTCCATCCACGAGCACGGTGACCGAAGCTACCGGTGGGAATAGCGCCACTTTCCACGATATACCGCCTGGAATGCGTCGACTCATCTCCGCTTTTCGCGAAGCGGTCGTGCGGTTTGCTCGCGACGGCTGCGCCTTCCACGCCCAGTCGGTCGCCTTCAACGCGCTTTTTGCGCTTTTTCCCCTGAGCGTTCTCACCCTGAGCGCGATCACATTCGTATTTCCCGACTCGCAACGCCGCACCATGCTATTCTTCGATACGCTCGCTCCGACGCTGCACGATTACATCGTCAACAATCTCGCAACGTATATCTACGGGCGCGGCATTTCGAGCCTCATCGCGCTCGCGTTCCTGCTGTGGTCGGGTAAGAATCTTTTCATGGGTCTGGCTTACGCGCTCGATCGAGCGCTCAACGTACCGAAGGGGCGTCCGCTCGTCCACAACTTGGCGCTCTCGTTCGTGATGCTTCCGGTAACGGCGGTCTTGTTGCTCGTTGCCATCGCGCTGCCGATCGCTCTTTCGATCACGTTCCGCGTCGCCGGAATTTACGATCCGCTACGGGCTTCCCATTTCCTCGCCTATCTGCTTTCAATCGCGCTCGTCTTCATCGTCGCGGTCGTGCTCTATCGTTGGCTTCCCAATCGCAGCGTGTCATGGGCATTCGCGCTTCGAGGTGCCACGGTCGTCGCGGTCGCGTGGCCGGCTGTGCAGTACGCGTTTGCCGCCTACCTCACGCACGTCGACTTTTCACGCATCTATGGGGCCCTCTCGGCGCCGCTTGTCTTGCTGCTTTGGTTTTACTGCATCGGCTCGATTTTTCT
>JAFAHB010000121.1 GCA_019237435.1 Vulcanimicrobiota bacterium | reverse complement strand
AAAGTGTGGAAGCGTTAGCGGTACGCAACGAGCGCGATAGCGACGACGGCGCCGATGGCGACGACGAAGAGCGAAACTGCGTATCCAGTCAGCCCGGCCAGCGCGACGACCTTTCCCTCGCGCAGCCCACGGTCGGTTCGCGCATAGCGCCATGCGCCGAGCAGTGCGACGACGATGCCGAAGATCGCCATCGCCGTGCCGAACGTTACCGAGAGGCCCGCTTCCGGATGGGGAGCGTGAGCGAGCATCGAAAACTCGCGCGCAAAGAGCGCAAAGCGTGCAATCACGAAGCCGAACGCGATGAAGGCGAGGGCCGTGCGAATGTATGCCAAGTAGGTGCGCTCGTTGGCTAGCGTATCGGTCGCGCGAACCGGATCGTGCATGACACATCGACGCTTAGGCGAATCTCCGTCGAACCATGTCTGAACGAACCGCCGATCTTCCGGCCGAGCCGGCGACGGCCAGCCACGATTTCCAGCCGCCCGAAGCGCTCGTCGAATTCATGACGGGCGGGTGGATCGATCGCCCCGTCGACCGTCAGGCCCATCCGCAAACCAATCGGTTCGCGCAGCGCCGTGAAGCCTTGAGCAAGGCCTATCCCGGAACGTATCTCGTGATTCCGGCCGGGCGCGAACGCGTCCGCGCGAACGACACCTCGTTCCGGTTTCGCGCCGCGAGCGATCTTTCATACCTGATCGGCAGCGGCGAGCCCGGCGCGGTTTTGGTGATGGAACCGGAAGGCGCGCGCCATCGCAGCCTGCTCTTCGTGCCCGAGCACAATCGCGGCAAGCGGGAGTTTTTCACCGATCGCGTTTACGGCGAGCTGTGGGTCGGGCGTCATCGCGGCGTCGAGGAAAGCCGCGCGTACTACGGCGTCGACGATTGCCGTCCGATGCAAGCGATTCCGGAATACCTCGAGGAGTTGCGCGACGCAAAGTTTCCGCGGCGCGTACTGCGCAGCCACGACGAAGAGGTGGATCGTTACTTCGAGCCGGCCGACGGCGACGCCGACCTCGCCGAGCATCTCTCCGAGGCGCGCTTGATCAAGGACGAGTACGAGCTGGACGAGCTCCGAAAAGCCTGCGCGATCTCAAAGCTCGCGTTCGAAGACGCCATTCGTGCGATGCAAACGGCAAAGAGCGAACGGGAGATCGAGGCAGCTTTTTGGGGCCGCGCTCGCACCGATGCCAACGATGTCGGCTACCTCACGATTGCGGCGGCCGGAGAGCACGCGTGCACGCTGCACTGGACGCGCAATGACGGTGCCGTTCGGCCCGGTGCGTTACTGCTGCTCGACGCGGGGGTCGAATGCGACTCGCTGTATACGGCCGACATTACGCGGACGCTTCCCGTCTCGGGACGATACTCGGCGGAGCAGCGCCGCATCTACGATCTCGTGTGGGAGGCTCAACGAGCGGGCATCGAAGCGGCCGTCGCCGGAAACGATTTCCTCGAACCGCATCGTCGCGCGATGCGCGTGCTCGCGCAAGGCCTCATCGATTTGGGCATCCTTAAACTGTCGCTCGACGAAGCGCTCGATCCCGAGCGGATCTTCTACCGCCGATACACGCTGCACGGCACGAGCCACATGCTCGGGCTTGACGTGCACGACTGCGCGAACGCGCGAGCGCAAGAGTATCGTCACGCCAAGCTGCGCGAAGGAATGGTGCTCACGGTCGAACCGGGTCTCTACTTCCAACCCGACGATTCGACCGTGCCCGAGAGGTTTCGCGGCATCGGCGTGCGCATCGAAGACGACATCGCGGTCACGCGCGACGGCCCCGAGAACCTCTCGGCGAGCCTGCCGTCGCGCCCCGGCGACGTCGAAGCGTGGATCGCCGGGCTGTGGCGAACTTCGCGCTAAGCGGTAGGCATCACGGAGGTCCCGGGCGCGGCCGGCGGCGGCATCGGAGCCGCCGAATCTCGCTGCAATAACGCAAGCTGGTCTTCGATCGGCCAGCGTCCGAAGGCAAGAATCAGCACGCAAATGAGCGGGCCGACGCCGGGAACCAAATTGAGCAGCGAGAGCGCGCCGTTATAGCCGGCCTTGGCAAATATTCGCCAATAGACCCAGATCGTAAAGACGACGATCGCGCAGATGATGATGACGTACATGAAGGCAAACGCCGCGAACGCGCTGGCCATTGCTTCCGAACTACGGTCCATTCCTCGCACCTTCCGCACAAAGCAAGCGACGAAGAGCTTCCATGCTTCTTCGTCGTTGGCCCTTTGTGTGCATTTCCAACGCGCCGACCGGCGCGTCAATGGATCGTTCAACCGCGCGGCGGTGAGCCCCAGCCGGATTGCACGTAGCGGCCGTCAACGACGATGACCGGCACTGTTGGATCGCCGTTGCTGTAGGCGAACATGCGCTCGCGCGCGGCGCGATCGTTCTGCGCGTCGTGCCGAGCGTAGGGAGTTCCGGCTTCGTCGTAATGCGCCATCGCGCGCTGGCAGTATGGACACGCCGGGGAAATGTAGAGGTCGAGCTTTGCGCCCGGAGGTATGTTCTCAACGTCGAAGCTTTTCGCCATGCCGCTGGTTTTCGTACCAACGCCGCTGGGGAACCTGCGCGACGTTACCCTTCGTTCGCTCGACGCGCTGCGCGACGCCGAACTGATCGTCGCCGAGGACACGCGCGTTGCGCGAAAACTGCTGCACGGCCTGGGACTGCAAGGGCGCGAGATCTGGAGCTATCGCGAGCAAAATGCGTCCCGCGTAAGCCCGGCGATTTTGGAGCGCGCGCGCTCGGCGATCGTTGCCGTTACCTGCGACGCCGGAATGCCCGGGATTTCCGATCCGGGAAGCGCGCTGATCGCTGCCGCGCGATCTGAAGGAATTGCCGTCGACGTGCTTCCCGGGCCGAGTGCGGCGACCGGCGTCGCGGTGCTCTCCGGCTTTCCGCTGCACCGGTTTTCCTTCGAAGGCTTTCCGCCCCGAACGAGCGGCGCTCGGCGCGAACGTTTTGCGCGCGCGCTCGAAGGCGCTGCGACGACGATTTGGTACGAGTCCCCGCAACGCATTCGCGCCGCGCTTGCCGACCTCGCGGCGATCTCGCCGGACGCGCGGATCTTCGTCGCCCGCGAATACACCAAGCTACACGAGCAACAGCTTGTCGGAACGCCGAAGGACGTTCTCGCGCAGCTCGCCGAGCCGGTGCGCGGCGAGATAGCCTTTGCGATCGCGCCGTCCGGCTCGAAGTCCCAGCGGCCCGCAGCGCGAGGCACGGCAAGCGACGCGATTGATGCACTGCTGGCCGGCGGTCATCGGGTCGGAGAGGTCGCCAAACTGCTCGCCGCGCGCGGGTACGGCGATCGCCGCGAGCTCTACGCGCGCGCCTCGGCGCGGAAGGCTCGCCGCAAAACGCCGATTAAGAGAACATAATGTCGCGCGCGTACTACGTCACGACGCCGATCTATTACATCAGCGGCAATCCGCATATCGGCCATGCCTACACGACGATCGTCGCCGACGTATTAGCGCGCACGGCGCGCACGATCGGGCCGACGTTTTTCTTGACCGGAACGGACGAGCACGGACAAAAGGTCGCAAACGCCGCCGCCGCGGCCGGGAAGACCCCGCAGGCGTGGACCGACGAGCTCGTGCCGCATTGGAAAGCGCTCTTTGCGGCCTATCACGTCGAGTACGACGATTTCATCCGAACGACGCAGGCGCGGCACGTGGAGAAGGTGCAGCGCGTTTTCGAGCGGCTGCGCGAACGCGGCGACATCTATCGCGGCAAATACGAGGGCTGGTACTGCGTTTACGACGAGACGTTTTGGCTCGAATCGAAGCTGGTCGACGGGCGTTGCCCGACCTGCGGCCGCGAGGTCCAATGGATCTCCGAAGAAGATTGGTTCTTCAGGCTTTCGGCCTATCGCGACCGGTTGATAGAGCATTTCGAGCGCAGGCCGCATTGGGTACAGCCGCGCAGCGTCTATAACGAGATGATGGCGATCCTGCGCGAAGGACTCGAGGATCTTTCGATCTCACGCTCGAGCTTGCATTGGGGAGTACCGATTCCCAACGGCGGCGTGATCTACGTCTGGCTCGACGCGCTGCTGAACTATATTACGGCGATCGGCTGGAGTGAAGACGCGACGCGATTTCACACGTATTGGCCGGCGCAAACGCAGCTGATCGGAAAGGAGATCGCGCGCTTTCACACGATCGTGTGGCCTGCGATCCTATGGGCTCTCGGAGAAGCGGCACCGGAGCTGGTCTTCGCGCACGGCTGGATTACCGTCGACGGTCAAAAAATGAGCAAGAGTCTGGACAATGCGGTCGATCCGTTCATGCTGGCGCAGCGATTCGGCGCCGACGCAATACGCTATTTCTTGCTGCGCGAGGCGCCGTTCGGCAGCGACTTTTCGTATTCGGAAGAGAAGATCGCACAGCGGCGCAACAGCGATCTCGCCAACGATCTCGGGAATCTGTTACAGCGTACGCTTTCGATGCTCCAGCGGTACCGCGACGGAATCGTGCCGCCGGCGGACGTTTCGCGCAGCGAGCTTGGCCGGCGCTTTGCCGCGCTGCACGTAACGGTGCGCGAGCGGATTCTCGACTTACGTTTTCGCGAAGCGCTCGAAGGGATCTGGGAGCTCGTCACGGCACTCAATCGCGCAATCGACGATCGCAAGCCGTGGGAGTTGCACAAGAACGACCGGACCAGCGAGCTCAATGCGGTGCTTTACGATCTCTGCGAAGGCCTGCGCCGGCTGGCGATCATGCTCGCACCTTGCATGCCGGAGCGAATGAGGGAGATGTGGCAGCAGCTTGGCACGCCCGGCCGCATCGACGAGGACTGGTCGGTATCGCTGCGCGGCTGGGGCGGCCTTGCGCCGCTGACGCAAACCGCGCTCGCCGCACCGCTCTTCCCGAAGATGGACGCCGTTGCGCCGACGTGATAGATACGCACTGCCACATCCACGACAAGCAGTTCGACGCCGACCGCGATGAGGTCGTTGCCCGCGCCTTCGAAGCGGGAGTTTCGTGCATGCTTACGATCGGCGAGGACGTCGCGGATAGCCGAAGAGCAATTGAAATAGCGGAGCCGTACGAGATCTCGGTAGCCGTGGGGATCCATCCGCACGAAGCCAAAAACGCGCTGCACGATATCGCGGAAGAGCTGACGCCTTTGCTCGATGCGCCGGGCGTCATCGCGATCGGCGAGACCGGATTGGACTACTATTACGATCATAGCCCGCGTGACCGGCAAGCGGCCGTGCTTCGCGCGCAGATCCGCCTCGCGCGCGATCGAAGCCTTCCGGTGGTATTTCACCATCGTGATGCGTTTGAGGACTTCACGGCGATCTTGCGCGAAGAATGGTCGCGTACGATGCGCGGCGTGGTTCACTGTTTCACCGGCACGGCGCCGCAAGCGCGCACGTTCATTGACGAGTTCGGGCTCTACTTGGGCATTGGGGGCGTGCTCACGTTTCCGAACGCCGATGGTCTGCGCCAGGCGGTTGTCGCGGCGGGTGCGCAGAAGCTCGTGCTCGAGACCGATTGCCCGTATCTTGCGCCGGTACCGGTGCGCGGCAAGCGTAACGAGCCGTCGTTCGTCGCGCACACCGCTGCGAAGTTAAGCGCAACGCTCGGCATGCATTTGGACGAGCTCGTGGGGATAACCGACGAAAACGCGCGCCGCCTCTTCGAGCTCTAGCGCCGCTCGCGCGCTAGCGCTGCGCTGCGGCCGCGATTGCCGCGCCGACGACGGTCCGCAAGAATGAGCTCCAGACGGGATATTGATTGTAATTCCCCGCGGTAATCATCACCGCGAGGTCGAGCTTCGGAACGACGGCCATCAGCTGGCCGCCGTTGCCGCCGGCGTTGATAACGTCATAGCGCTCGCCGCCCACCGAGAGCGTGCCCAGATGCCAGCCGTATCCGTAACGGTCGCCTTCGCCGGCCGCATCTTCGTTCATGACCGACCGCGTCACGGCCGATTCGCGCAGCCACCCCGCATCGAGGACGCGGCGTCCGTTCCAAGTGCCGCCCGTCAAGAAGAGCTGACCGAACTTAAGAAAGTCGCGCGGCGCAAAGTAGTCGCCGCCTCCCATGTAGGCGGCGTTGGTTGGGCCCGGCATCAGCCACATCGCGTACCGGCCGAACTCCATCGGAGCGGCAAATCGCTCGTAAAAGTACTGCGTTAGCGGTCTGCCCGTCGCTTTGGAAACGATCGCGCCGAGTAAGTTGATGCCGGCGCTGCAATAGACCGCCTTGGCGCCGGGCTCGAATAGCATGGGAAGATCGAGCGCGTACTTGTACCAATCCGGTTGACGGGTCTGCGACTGCATCGTGCCTTCGTTGCCGGGCGAGTCATCGTCGTTGTCATCGCAAGCCAAGCCCGAGGTCATCGTCATGAGGTTCGCGACCGTGATGCGCCGCTTGCGCGCGTCGTCGTTCGC
>JAFAHB010000066.1 GCA_019237435.1 Vulcanimicrobiota bacterium | reverse complement strand
ATTCACACGACGTTCGCCCCCGCCTCGGAGATCCGCGAAACCCGCACGCCCGTTCGGCTGCCCGATCGCCGGCCTGCCGACCTCTTCCCTGGCTGGGGACCCAAGTTCTAGGAGCACGCCGATGCCGGCCGTCCTAACGGTCGATCCGCGCAGCGGCGTGCCCATCTACCTGCAGATCATCGAGCAGATCAAACGATCGATCGCGCTGGGGATCCTGCAGGCGGGCGAGCAGCTTCCAACCGTGAAGCAGCTGGCGATCGATCTCACCGTCAATCCGAATACCGTCGCGCGCGCCTATCGCGAACTGGAGCGCGAGCAGGTGATCGAGACTGCCCCTGGGCGCGGATCATTCGTACGCGCCAACGGCGTCACGGAATCGCCGAAGGTGGCCGCCGAGATCGCCGCCGATGCCCTAAATCTCGCGCTGCGCGAGGCGAAGTCGGTCGGATTGGAACGCGACGAAATTCGCCGGCTCTTCGAAGCAGCGCTGGAGCGTTGGTTCGGCGGCCTGTAAAGAGCGAGAGAGCATGAGCAATATCACGATATCGAATTTGCGCAAGATTTACGGTCCAGTTGCGGCCGTTAACGACTTTTCGGTCGAGATCCCGAGCGCGAGCGTCTTCGGCCTTCTGGGGCCGAACGGCGCGGGCAAAACGACGACGTTCAAGTGTATGCTGGGGCTCGCGCGCCCAACGAGCGGAGCGATACTCTACGATGGGAAGCCGCTCGTGCCGGAAACGTTGCAACGCATTGCCTACGTGCCCGAACGCAGCGTGCTCTACGATTGGATGACCGTTGAGGAGCATGTGGAGATGAACCGCCGCGCGTATACGGCGTTCAGCCGCGAGCGGGCCTTCGAGCTACTCAACACGTTCGACATCGGCCGGCGCCGTCGCGTGCGAGTCCTCTCTAAGGGCATGAAAACGGCCGTCATGGTTGCACTTGCCTTTGCCCAAAACGCCGAAATCCTCGTGCTTGACGAGCCGACCGGCGGCCTCGACCCGATCAACCAACGACACGTGCTTAGCCTTATGATCAATGAAGCCGCGAAAGGCAACTCGGTCGTATTCTCGTCGCATCAAATCGGCCAGGTCGAGCGCGCCGCGGAACAGATTGCCGTCATGGATCACGGCAGGCTCGTTTTGCAGGGGCTCGTAGACGATTTGAAGGGCGATCGTAAAATCGTCGAAGGGATTTTTGCCGACGTTCACTTCGTCCTGGACGGAATCGCCGGCGATCCGCGCGTTGCGCGCGTCGATCGAAGCGAGCGTATCGTTCGGCTGCTCGTCACCGGCGGCGCCGACGACATCGCGTCACGGCTCGCCGCTGCGGGGGCGACCGGGGTTCGCGTCGTCGATCTCAATCTCGAAGATATCTTCCTCTATGCCGTTTCACCGGCGACCGCCACGGCCGACGTCGTGGTCAAGGAAAATCCGTCATGAATTACGTTGAATGGCTGCGCATCCGCAACTGCCTGCGCGTCGTCGCGATCATCCTCGGTATCTTCGTCGTGCTCTCACTGATTCTGCGCGTCTCCGTCAACCGGTACATGTCGTCGGAGGCGTGGATCGCCCATATGGCGACGCAGAACGGCGCGAAAGAGACGCACCTCGTGCTTCCCGACGGAACCAAGCGCATGATCATCGACGATCCGTCAGATCAGACGCATATCGTGGTCGACGATCACGGTTATGCCGGCCGGCACATCGTCATAACCGAGCCGACCGGGCGCTCTCACGAACAACACGATAACGTCGCTATCGGAAGCATCCATGTGATGGAATCGCGCAACGGCGCGATGACGACGACCGTCATCGATACGAACGGGTCGGTTCCGATGATTTACTACATGGCCGTAGCCGATCTCGTCGCACTGATCGTCGCGATGTTCTTGGCCGCCCCCTTCGCGCGTGAAGTCGACGGTCATCTCGAGATTGCATTGACCAAGCCGGTGTCGCGCGCGCGGTTCGCAATCGGCGCAATCGGCGCCGACATCGTCGGAATCGTTGCGGCGTCCTTGCTGACGATCGTCGCCCTCTATATCTGTCAGTTGTTCTTTGAGTCGGCTCGTCTCGACTTCAGCGGCGTCAACGGCCGGGCGATCGCAATGGGCTTGGTTGCGCCGATCGCGTGGTACGCGCTTCTGTGCGCTGCGACGACTTGGCTGAACCGTTCGTATATCGCCGTGCTCGTCGCCGCGCTGCCGGTCGCGCTCGTCCTCGGACTCTTGACCTTGCTCGAGCCGAGCAACATCGTCGCTCGCGTTCTGCACGATGCCGCGTGGGTTCTTTCGCGACTCGACCCGTGGACGTACGTTAAGGTCAGCAGCGATCTCAACAACGAAACGGGCGCGTCGACGTTCGGCTGGCGGTTCTTGCTCGAAA